>JAVBLQ010000053.1:0-40022 GCA_031553435.1 Bacteroidales bacterium
GAAAATCAAGTCCTGCCGGACTAAACGCATCTCAACAACATAAATGCGTAACATCAATAAGAAATAAAAAAGAAGTAACTTTGGAAAGTTAACAGGGCTGAAAGCCCTTAAGCAATAGCGTAGGGCAACGCCCTATGAGAAAAACAAACAAACATGGAAAATAATAATAAACCATTAGAACAAATCATCAAAACCCGGCGTTCAACACGCAATTTCACAAAAGAAATTCCATCCGACGAGGACATGATGAAAATTATTGAATCCGCTATTTATGCGCCCTATGGCGGCGCCACGGGAATTTCTCTCGAGCAACTGCGAAAGATTTTCATTTTCAAGCAGGATACCGATTCTATGAACGAAGCAAGAGAAACTCTTCTTTCTCAGTTGCAAAAAAATGCTAAAAAATTGAACCTTGTCCTCACAATTTTCCCTTTTCTGAAAAAGAAAATGCAATCCTTTGCCAACAAAGTGAACGGACTTGCCAAAGGTGGCGTTCCTGCAATGAATCAGGCTGCTTATTTTATCGTATTGGCTGAGAAAAAAGGCTTTCCGCCTGTCGAAAAACAATCCATAGCGCATGCCTTCGAAAACATGTGGCTAACGGCAACGGAACTGGGCTTGGGATTTCAACTGGTATCGGCAACGAATACATTATCCAACAACGATGATTTTCTTAAATTATTGAATCTGCCAAAAGGCAAATATTCTCTTGATGGTTGTGCAATCGGCTACCCTAAAAGTAATACTGAAAAAATAAAAACGTTTGAGGTTGGAAAATTTGTAACCTGGATGCAGTAAATTTGATAGAAAGAATCATGAAAACAATTAAGATTTTATTGATCGTACTCTGTACCTTTTCGGCAAGTATGGCTTCGGCACAAACAAAGACGCTGGTATATACCGACCACGAACCGTTGGGAAATATGCGTACCCGTTTTATCAACGAAGTTTTCTTTCCGGCCATTGAAAAAGAATCGAACGGACGCCTGAAAATTGAGGCCCACTGGGGTGGCGAGCTTTCTATCAGTTATGATGCATTAAAAACAGTGGCGGGCGAAGGCATGGCAGACATGGGTATTATCGTTCCCGAATATACACCTAATGAATTACCGCTGCACCAGATTTTCAAAAGTTTTCCAGTGGGACCATCGGGTCAGCAGCAGGTCGATTTTTTTCGCCGTACATACGCTGAACTTCCCGTCTTTCCGGAAGAATTGAGCAAGGCTAATCTTGTCCACCTGTTTTTTGCCACCGGCTATCCTACGGCGTTTTTCAGCGTTAAACCAATGAACACCTTGGAAGAAATCAAAGGGAAAAAGTGGCGGGCGGCCAGTTTTTGGCATAAAAATTTCTTGAAAAACGCAGGGGCCATCCCTGTCACGATACCTTGGGGTGCAGATGTCTATAGCGCACTGCAAGCCGACTCGCTGGATGGGGTTATGGTAAATATCGACAGCGGACATGACATCAATCTTCAAAAAGTAGCCCCTCATATTTTGCTCTCAAAAGATTTGTGGATGGGACATATTTATCTTTTGGTCATAAACAAAAATACATGGAACGGACTTTTGGAAGAAGACCGGAAAGCCATTCAGCGTGCCGCCGAAATAGCCTACAAAACGTTGGGCAACGTTATGAATAACTGTTTAGAAACCCAAATAAACGAATTGAAAAAAAGCGGTGCAACCGTCAGAACGCTGATCCCGGAAGAAGTGGCGCAATTTAAAGCGGAAACCCATTACACCGAATTGCAATCAGCTTGGATAAAAGAGCAGGAAGAAAAAGGCGTAAAAAATGTTGCGACGGTGATGGAAAAAGTCAGCTCCATCGTGAATGATATGATGGAATAACAATAGATAAATAGAGCGTGGTCATGAAGAAAATCAGCATTTTAATAGCAATAGTTGCAATTGAAATTACTCAGAAGATAAAAGAGTTATCAACACAATTGATCATTACATAAAATTTTCACTATCTGTTCCAAATAAAAAGCATCCGCTTCACTGAAATCATCCAATTTATCACTGTCAATATCCAGAACAGCAATTACTTGGTCATTACTAAAAACAGGAACAACAATTTCAGATTTCGAATCACTGCTACAGGCAATATGCCCGTCGAACAGATTGACATCGGGCACGATTATTGTGCATTTTTCCTTCCAGGCTGTGCCACAAACACCTTTTCCAAAACCGATTCGCGTGCAGGCTATGCTTCCCTGAAACGGACCAAGTATCAGTTCATTATTTTTAACAAAATAAAATCCTATCCAGAAAAAATCAAAAACCATTTTCAAAGCAGCCGTGATATTTGCACAATTAGCTACCAAATCTACATCCGGATCATATAATGATTGAATCTGAGGCAATAGGTTTTTATATTGTTCTTCTCTCGAAGAGTCTTGAAGTATATGTAAATTTTCACTCATCCCGCAAAGTTAGTTGAAATTTTGCACATATTTTTTCATTCTTAAACTTCAATTTTCAATTCTCAATTTCTTATTATACATTTGTGACGTAAAATTTTTCCATGAAAAAAATCTACTTTATCATAAACCCCATTTCCGGCACAAGTTCAAAAGATCAGATCCCCGGATTGATAGAAAAACTATTTAGTCCTAAAAGATTCAATAAAACAATAGTATTCACAGAATATCAAGGACATGCTTCGGAGCTAACCCAAAAAGCGATAGCTGAAAATACAGATTTTATAGTCGCTGTGGGAGGCGATGGCACTGTCAATGAAATTGCAAGAGCCATGGTTCATTCCAACTCTGCATTAGGTATCATACCGGTAGGTTCCGGAAATGGTCTGGCCAGAGAACTTTCGATTCCTTTGGATATAAAAAATGCTATGAAAGTAATCTTAGAAGGTCACATAACCTCCATTGATTATTCCAAAGCCAACAATCAGATTTTTTTCTGCACTTGCGGAGTCGGATTCGATGCCCTCGTCAGCGAACGTTTTGCTGAAGATAAACGGCGTGGTGTACTGACATACATGAAAAGCGCCATTATAGAATATCTGAAATTTCGGCCGGAAACATATGAAATTCTCCTTGAAGGAGAAAAAACAATAACTGAAAAAGCCTTCCTGGTTACATGTGCTAACGCTTCCCAATATGGTAATAATGCCTATATAGCTCCTCACGCTAATATCCAGGATGGTTTGATGGATATAGCAATCCTCTCTCCTATCAATCCTTTGGATGTAGCACCCTTAATAGTGCAATTATTTATCAGACAAATAGATAAAAACAATAAAATCAAGCACTATCAAACCTCTAAAATCACTATTAAAAGAGAAAAAGAAGGAGTTATGCATATAGACGGGGAACCCATCAGAATGGAAAAAAATATAATGATAGAAAGCATTCATGCCGGACTCAATGTCATCATTCCCGAAAATCCAAAGCCGTTAATATATGATATTCCGTCTTTTATCGGGCATATTACCCGGTGGTTTAATAAATTGTAATCAAATTAAAAACTAAAAATCATATCGTGCAAAAGCAAAATTTTTAACTTTTAGTTTTTCACTTTTAACTTTAAAGATAAAACTCCCTCGTCAATTCAAAATACCCTTCACTATAAACATGCCGGGAAATTTCAATCACCAATTCTTTTTCATCCACACCAACTTCTTCAACGGAATATGCTGCAAGAACTCTTTTAAAAGGAGTCTCAGGCTTTGGCCTCACCATTGTTTTTTGTCTTAATTTCAAGTTGTTATTATAAGCTATTTCATCAAATACTTGAAATAAATCGTAAGGAATAATCACGGCAAATTTGCCTTCTGGAGAAAGAAGATCAACTGTTTTAACAATCAGAGATTCAAAAGATAAAGAATCATTGTGTCTGGCCAGACTCCGGTTCAGATCAGGTGATTTCAATGATTTTTCAAAAAAAGGGGGATTAGAAACAATCAAATCATATTTCTTATCCGGAAAAAAATCTGCATAAGAAGTTAAATAAACATTTATTCTTTGCGAAAAAATACTTTGCAAAACATTATAAGTCGCCTGATTAAAAGCCTCACGACTGATATCTATTGCATCTATATGGGCATTTGATCGTTGTGCACACATCAAGGCAATCAAACCGGAACCGGTTCCAACATCCAGTATGAGTTTTGCATCTGAGCAGTCAGCCCAACTGCCCAACAACACTCCGTCTGTTCCGACTTTCATAGCACATTGATCATGCCATACAGTGAATTGTTTGAATTGAAAATATTGATTTGCCATAAAGTGCGACAAAGATAATTCTTTGGCACGAAAATTGGCATACTACCTTTATGACATAAAAAATTATTATTTAAGAATATGCCTGACAAATTTTCACAAACCAAAAAAACTTTAATTGAGAACAATGAACCAATTAATTTGGATGACACGAACAACATATTGCCTCTTTTACCATTGAGGAATATGATTTTTCTTCCCGGAACTCCAATTCCGGTCAATGTAAGTCGTTCTAAATCATTGAAATTAATTCATCATCTTCAAAAAAAACCAGGACTTTTAGGCGCTATTTGTCAAAAAGATCCGGATATGGATAGTCCGGACATCGATGATCTTTATTCCATTGGAGTCATAGCGGAAATCATCAATATCATTGATGACGGATCTGACAATACTACAGTTTTGCTTAAAGGAAATACTCGTTTTAAATTAGAATCCGTAATTCAAACCGAACCCTATTTAAAAGGAAAAGTTTCCTTATTACAAGATACACACCCAGCCAAAGGAGACCGGGAGTTTAAAGCTCAGATGGCTTCTGTCAAGGAGTTAACTCTGCATATGTTATCTGCAAAAGTGAATCCTCCGGCATTTGTACTCGAATCCATGAATAAGTCCGAAGATTTTGATTATATTGTCAATTTGGCAATAACCACTTTGGAATCTTCCTCAAATATAAAATATCAGATCTTAGCAATTGACGATGTCAAGGAACGGATGAATAAACTCATTTCCCTACTTGACCACGAAGTACAATTGCTGGAAATAAAGGAATCTATCCGTAAAAAAACCCAGGTAGATATCGATAAACAACAAAGAGAATATTTCCTTCAACAGGAAATGAAAAATATACAAGAAGCTTTAGGAGGAAGCGCTCATGATGTTGAAATCAAGGAAATTAAAGAAAAAGCAGCAAAAATTAATTTTCCTCCCGAAGCCAAAGTTGTATTCGAAAAAGAACTGAAAAAACTAGAACGGATACACCCCCAATCACCGGACCATTCCATGCAATTAACTTATGTACAAGCAATTGTTGATTTGCCTTGGAATTTTTATACGAAAGATAATTTTAACTTGAAAAGAGCCAGAAAAGTATTGGATAAAGACCACTTTGGTTTGGAAAAAGTTAAAGAACGCATCCTGGAACACCTAGCAGTTTTGAAACTGAAAGGAGATATGAAATCCCCCATCCTATGTCTTTACGGCCCTCCCGGAGTTGGAAAAACATCATTGGGAAAATCTGTGGCGGAAGCTTTAAATAGAAAATATATTCGTCTGTCATTAGGAGGGTTACACGATGAAGCAGAGATCAGGGGACATCGTAAAACCTATATCGGATCCATGCCTGGAAGAATTATCAACAGCATCAAAAAAGCAGGATCGTCTAATCCCGTAATCATTTTAGACGAAATAGATAAAGTAGGAAAAGATTACAAAGGAGATCCTTCCGCAGCATTGCTGGAAGTCCTTGATCCTGAGCAAAATTTCGCTTTTCATGACAATTATCTGGATATCGATTATGACTTGTCTAAAATATTATTTATATCTACAGCAAACACATTAAGTACCATCCCACAACCGCTTTTAGACAGAATGGAAATTATTGATATAAGCGGATATATCCTGGAAGAAAAAGTAGAAATTGCCAAGCGTCACCTCGTTCCCAAACAAATGGAAAATCATGGAATTGAGAAAAATGCTTTCGAGATTCCTAAAAAGACGTTGGAAATAATCATCGAATCTTACACAAGAGAATCCGGAGTCAGGGAACTGGATAAAAAACTGGCGAAAATCATGCGTAAATTTGCCAAGAAAATCGCTGATAATGAAGAATACCCCAAATCGTTAAAACCTGAAGATCTGAAAGATTTTCTGGGAACCACTGAATACTCCAGAGAAAAATATCAGGGAAATGATTATACAGGAGTGGTAACCGGCCTTGCCTGGACTGCTGTCGGAGGCGAAATCCTTTTTGTGGAATCCAGTTTAAGTAAAGGAAAAGGTTCCAAACTTACCATTACCGGTAATCTGGGAGACATCATGAAAGAATCTGCCATTTTGGCATTAGAATATATCAAATCTCACGCTTCTCATTTCGGCATTGAAGATGAAGTATTCGAAAACTGGAATATCCATATTCATGTGCCCGAAGGAGCTATTCCGAAAGATGGCCCTTCTGCCGGAATCACTATGGTAACTTCTTTGGTATCAGCTATTACACAAAGAAAAGTGAAACAACAACTGGCCATGACTGGTGAGATTACCCTTCGTGGAAAAGTTTTACCTGTAGGGGGAATCAAAGAGAAAATCCTGGCAGCCAAGCGCGCCGGAATCAAAGAAATCATTCTTTGTGAAGAAAACCGGAAAAATGTAGAAGAAATCAACGACATATATCTGAAAGGATTAAATTTTATTTATGTAAATGATATCAGGGAAGTGGTTGATTATGCATTATTAAAGTGAAGCGACTTTCACCCTTCACTTATTCACCAACATATTATTATGAAAAATTCTAAACTAAGCAAAAAAGTATGGATATCCGTTTTATCCATCATTTTGTTCGCATTATCCTATATCGTTTTGATAGCTCTGGCTGTTGGACTAACCATAGTCTGCTGTTGGTTCGGAATCAAAATTATTGCACTTAAACCATCGTTTTATACACTTCTTATTGGTATTGCCTTTTTTATTTTAGGACTTCTTGTTTTATATTTCCTTATCAAATTCTCTTTCCAACGAAATAAATCAGATAACATTTTAAGATTACAAATTTCCGAAAAAGAATATCCTGCCATATTTCAAACTGTACGGGAACTGTCAAAAAAGATAAATACAAGTTTTCCGAAAAAAATATACTTAACTCCGGATGTAAATGCTTCTGTATTTTACAATTCCAATTTTTGGAGTATGATACTTCCGACAAGAAAAAATCTTCAGATCGGGTTAGGGTTGGCCAATTCTCTGACCGATGAAGAATTAAAAGCTATTATAGCACATGAATTAGGACATTTCAGTCAAAAAAGTATGACTGTAGGTAGTTATGTTTACCATGTGAATCAAGTAATTTACAACCTCTTATACAACAACTCCTACCACAGAACGTTAGAGGGATGGGCCAATGTACATGCCGTATTTGCTATCTCTGCCAGAATCAGTTTTTCGATTATACAAGGCATTCAATGGATATTGAGCAAATTGTATTATGTAGTAAACGTTAGTTACCTGAGTCTTTCACGGGAAATGGAATTTCATGCCGATGCTATAGCAGCTAATGCCACCAATCCCAAATCACTGATAGATTCATTATTAAAATTAGAATATTCTAACATTGTGTATAATGGCATTTTAGACTTTTATAATGAGAAAATTACTTTCAACGAAAAAACGGAAAATATTTTTCTATCACATTTATATGCGATGCAAGTTCATGCCAAACAATATAAATTTCCATTGGTCAACGGACTTCCTGTAATCAATCCACAAGAAATTTTCCGGCTGAACAAATCCCGTGTTAATATTAAAAATCAATGGGCTTCCCATCCTTCTACTCCGGAACGAATAGAACGATTGGAAGAAATGGGAATTCCTGCACAGATTTCTGAACGAACTGCATGGAATTATTTTGAAGATCCGGAAAAAGCTCAAAAAAACGTGACTGCATTTTTGTTTTCTCAAGTCCGCTTCGAATCCGATTCTCCCAAAAACCTCAGTCAGGAAATATTTCAATCTGATTATCTTAAAGATATCGAGAGAAGGGAATTAAATGATTTGTATAAAGGATATTACGATAGTAAAAATACGAAAAGATTTGATCTTAAAACAGCTTCTGATGAAACATCCAAATATGCTCACCTATCAATTGATGATATTTTCAATGAAGAAAATAAAAATCTACTCTATCAACATGAAGGTTTAGTTAGTGACATTGATTTACTTCAACATATTGATTCCGGAAAAATTAATGTACGCTCATTTGATTTTGACGGCAAAAGATATAAAGAGTCTGAAACTTATGAAATTAAAAAACAACTTATCAAAGAAAAAGAACATATTGAGCAGTTGATCAATGAAAATGATATAAAAGCTTATTCTTTCTTTTACTTAAAAACCAGAACATTCGAAGAAAAATTCACTCTTCAAAATTTATATAATAATTATTTTGATGCCATTGAGGTATATTCTGAAAATATTGAAGTAAACAATAGCATCATTCAAGTAATAGAGTTTATCCAGGGAGAAGCTTCAATTTCCGAAGTAAACAGACAGATGAGAGAACTAAAAGAAAAAGAAGCAATTATGAAAAATAAACTCAAAGAATTGATACAAAATTCTGAATTAATTGTACTCATTGCACCTTATGAAAAGGAACAATTGGATAATTATATGTCCCAGGATTGGATTTATTTTGATGGAAGTCACTACAACGATCCGGGATTAAAACTTTTATTCAAAGCCTTAAAGATTTTTCATTATTTATCTGACAATATGTTTCTTATCTCAAAAAAGAAGATGTTGGATTTTCAGGTAATGCTGCAATAGGATAAAACTTTTTACTTATTTACACTCCGCTAAACGAACTAAACCCTCCATCAATCGGAAGAATTACTCCAGTAATAAAACTGGCTGAATCGGAACACAAAAATTGTACGGCTCCATTCAGTTCGGAAATATCGCCAAAACGTTTCATCGGAGTTTTTGCCAATATCTTGCCGCTACGTTCGGTATAGCTTCCGTCAGGATTGATCAATACCGCACGGTTCTGGTTTCCAATAAAAAAACCGGGGGCAATGGCATTGACTCTGACTCCTTCTCCAAATTTCAAAGCCATTTCAGTAGCCATCCATTGTGTAAAAATATTGATTCCTGATTTAGCCACGGAATAACCCGGAACACGCGTCAACGCCGAGTGAGTGGCCATCGAAGAAATATTGATAATACTTCCTTTACCTTTCCCGGCCATTACTCTTCCGAAAACAAGAGTTGGATAAACCGTACCGTTTATATTCAAATCGGTTACTTTTTGCCAATCTTCAATTTTCATATCAAATATAGTCTGATCCACAGTCAAAGTAGCGCCGGGAACATTTCCTCCTGCACAGTTGACAAGTATATCAATGCCTCCCCATTTTTCAACAATATCGTTGGCTGCTTTTTCAAGGCTTTCCATGTCCAGTACATCGCAAACTACAGCAATAGCTTCGGCTCCCAAAGCTTCCAGGTCTTTTACACAAGCATCGATATTTTCCCGATGACGGCCAATAGCCACAACTTTAGCGCCGGCTTCCGCAAGACTTCTGGCAATGCTGCCTCCTAAAACACCTCCAGCACCGGTAACTACAGCTACTCTACCGCTTATATCAAACATATTTTTCATTTCAACTATATTTTAAAATTTGATTTAATTCCTTTAACATTCAGCTCACCTGGCTTCCTGGCAAAACATCAGCAAGCGGTTGTATTACAACAAGTTTTCCATCCGCATTTTCTGCTGATAAAATCATTCCCTGCGAATCGATTCCTTTGAGTTTACGAGGTTCGAGGTTTGCAATGAAACAAACATTTTTACCGATCAAATCTTCCGGTTTATAATGTTGAGCTATTCCTGACACAATTGTACGTCCACCCAAACCATCATCAATCTTGAATTGGAGAAGTTTATCTGCTTTAGGAACTTTCTGGCAATCAAGCACTTTTCCTACACGGATATCCAATCTGGAAAAATCATCGAAGGCAACATATGGTTTCTGGGGATTTGCCTGATAATTGGCCATTTCATTGGCTTTTTTTGTATCCAACAGTTTTTGAATCTGTTTTTCAACCGTTTCATCTTCTATTTTTTCAAATAAAAGTTCCGGCTGACTTAGTTGAATACCTGCTTCCAATAAATTAATAGAGCCCAATTGTTCCCATTTCAAACCTTTTTTATTGATAAAAGAAAATATTTTTTCGGAAGAAAACGGAAGGAATGGTTCGAATGCAATTCCCAAATTAGCAGTTATTTGCAAAGATAAATTTAAGATAGTAGCCACGCGGTCCATATCTGTTTTAGCCAATTTCCAGGGCTCGGTATCAGCCAGATATTTATTTCCGATGCGGGCAAGATTCATTGTGTCTTTCAATGCTTCCCGGAAACGGTAATTATCCAGATTTTCTTCCAACAAATGTTTAACTCCTGAAAATTCAGATAAAGTTTGTTTGTCGTAATCATTCAATTCGCCACAAGCCGGGATTTTTCCTTCAAAATATTTATGAGTCAGTACCATTACCCGGTTGACGAAATTTCCGAGAATGGCAACCAGTTCATTGTTGTTTCTATCCTGAAAATCTTTCCAAGTAAAGTTATTATCTTTTGTTTCAGGAGCATTGGCTGTTAACACATAACGAAGAATATCCTGTTTACCCGGGAAATCAAGTAAATATTCATGAAGCCAGACTGCCCAGTTTCTTGAAGTTGAAATCTTGTCATTCTCAAGGTTCAAAAACTCATTGGCCGGAACATTTTCAGGCAAAATGAAAGAACCTTCAGCTTTCAACATGGCCGGAAATACAATGCAATGGAAAACAATGTTATCTTTCCCGATAAAATGTACCAATTTTGTATCTTCCTGTTTCCACCATTTTTCCCAACTGTCGGGAAGTAGTTCTTTGGTATTGGAGATGTAGCCGATAGGCGCATCGAACCAAACATACAATACTTTTCCTTCGCCACCTTCTACGGGAACAGGAATTCCCCAATCTAAATCACGACTCACGGCGCGAGGTTGCAATCCCATGTCTAACCAGGACTTACATTGTCCGTAAACATTACTTTTCCATTCTTTATGATCTTCCAGGATCCATTGGCGCAACCATGATTCATGTTTATCCAAAGGCAAATACCAATGTTTCGTTTCTTTCATAACCGGAACAGAGCCTGAAATGGCAGATTTCGGATTAATCAGATCCGTTGGATTCAGAGATGTTCCGCAGGCTTCACATTGATCACCATAAGCACGCTCATTATGACAGTGAGGACATTCACCCGTAATATAGCGATCGGCAAGGAATTGTTTGGCTTCCTCATCATAATATTGTTCACTTGTTTTTTCAACAAATTCCCCTTTATCATATAATTTTTTGAAAAAAGTAGAAGCAACTTCTTTATGAGTAGCAGAAGTGGTTCTGGAATAAACATCGAAAGAAATTCCGAATTCTTCAAAAGATTTTTTGATCATGCAGTGATAACGATCAACCACTTCTTGCGGAGTAATTCCTTCTGCTTTGGCTTTTAAAGCGATAGGAACTCCGTGTTCATCGGAACCTCCGATAAACAAAACTTCTTTTCCCTTCAGGCGTAAATAACGGGCGTAAATATCAGCGGGTACATAAACTCCGGCAAGATGACCGATGTGAACAGGTCCGTTGGCATAGGGCAAGGCCGAAGTAATGAGGGTGCGTTGGAAAGATTTATTCATTGTTCTTTTTTGTTACAAGTTACGGGTTACAAGTTACAGGTTACGAATTACAAATCATTTTGTAACCCGTAACCCGTAACCTGTAACCACAATTTCCTGCAAAGTTAATTTTTTTCTCTCAAACTTTATTATTGCGGACTTTTCTATAATACAATATTATTATCAATACGAGAATTATTATTACAAAAACAGGCCAGATATTGGTCAATATAACCAGAAAATCCACAAATAATTTTCCTCCGGTATCCAATGCATCAACAAAACGGGTATCGAAGGATGGTTTATAGGATTCAATATCTTTCATTCTTGCAATAACTTCCCTTTTTATAGTTTCGTTCTGATATATAGATAAATTAATGGTGCTGAAATTGATTTGATCCGTCAAATACAAATTATTGATTCTAGATTGATCTGCTTGTTCCTGAGCTTGTAATGATAATTCCGGTTTCAAGCGTTTTTCATTTTTAGCCGAGCGTTGTTGTGTTAAAGCATTGGATAAAATTTCCAATGAAACATCATTGGCTTTGATAGATCTGTAATTCAAAAAATCTATCTGACTCGCTATTTGCTTAATAACAGTATCTAAAAGCATATTAGGAACCCTCAAAACAAGATTGGAGGAAACTACATAATAAGTAGATACCAAAGAAGAATCCCGGCTTATATCAACCGTTTCTATCCTGTCAACATGACTGTTAAGAGTGGAATTTTCTACAAAACCATTGTTATTCACAACAATTTCTTCGATCGCATAAGTAGCTTTAATAGCATTTTTAGATTTGAAGCGTAACTCTGCAGTACGGATAAATTTACGCGAATCATTTCTTTTCGTTTCAACAGCAGCAGACGAAGAGACATAATCTTCAGAAGCAACTTCATCCATGCTTTTTAATTCCTCAAAAGATGCTGTATCTTCTGCAAGTTCAGCTTTTTCATGATGTCCCTGAGAACAGCTTGCAACAAAAAGGATTAATGTAAAGATTAAAGGATTTATTTTCATAATTTTCAAATATTTAATTGGCAACATTATTCATCCAAAATAGCTTTGGCAACTTTGATATCAAAAGGTGTGGTCACTTTAATATTTTCCGGATTTCCTTCCACTAATGATATTTTTGAACCGGACGATTCTACCACAGAAGCGTCATCGGTAAAAAAATCTTTATATTCCTGTTCATAAGCTTTCAATAATATTTCTGAACGGAAAACTTGTGGTGTTTGTACGGAAAAATAATCTGAACGATCAACTGCAATAGTGGCTTTTCCTTCTTTTTTTCTTAAACTTTCAACCGGAGAAATAACAGGAACAACGGCTCCCAATTTAAACGCTTCTTCAAAACAATTACGGATAACTTTAGGAGAAACAAAAGGCCTGACTCCATCATGCACGCCAACAATCACATTCAAAGGGATCAAAGATAAAGCATTTTTAACTGAGCAAAAGCGGCTTTCTCCTCCGGAAACAATTGTATGTGGTATTTCAAAATGATATTTCTGACATAGTTCTTTCCAATAAGATTGATGTTCTTCCGGCAGTACCAAAATAATCAGAATAGTTGGGTCTGTCTGATGAAAGACATTGATTGTGTGCATCAGAACAGGCAAACCACCGACAGGAAGAAATTGTTTCGGAATATCGGCGCCCATCCTTAAACCTTTTCCCCCGGCTACAATGATGATGTATTTTTCTTTTTGCATAAAATTCATCACTCTTCACTTGTTCAACTCTTCCAACGCTTTCTTTATTTCCTCATCAGCTACGAATAATTTATCATTGCATACTTTAAGTAAAGACGAAGCTTCTTTGATCAGTCCACTTAAAGTATCAACATCTTGCTCGTCATCTTCCACTAAATGAAGAATTTCCTGTAATCTGAGATAAGCTTCTTTATAAGTTAGTTTTTTTTGTCCCATACTCCTGTTAGTTCTTTTATAAATATATTTTCAGCACTATCCACCCAAGATTTAAAGTTGAGATTGGGTTTATATAACGGAATAAAATTCAATAATTTTTTTATATCAAATCGTTTACAAACAATCCCTGCTCCGATATACATCGCATCATCAGCATTACACTTCTGTTCCAAATGAGCAGGAACCATTAATATAGGTTTTGACAAATACATAGCTTCGCAAACGGATTCAAATCCAGCTGTTGTTGCATATGCCTTGCATTCAGACATATAAACAAGGAATTTTTCATCATTGATTATATGAAACTGAAGAGTTGGTGAAATATTTTCGGTTTCTTTTACTCCCTTTTTATCCCAAAAAAAGTGCATAGGGATATCCGGATAATTTTTATTGTATTCCTCAATTTCTTCAGAAAATCCGCTATTAAGGATATAACCCAATATATAATCTCCGGAAACCGGCTTCAAATTTAAGACTTCTTCCCTTAAAAGCGGAGGAACAACCAATATTTTTCCTGTTTTTTCTTTCGGATAAAAAGATAATGCCAATATTTTCTTAGCACACAATGATGTAATTCGGGTATAAAATTTCAAAACCCGTAATGAAGAACAGATATTTGAATGGGAACAATAATCAGGATGAAGAAAAGTATATTGATGTCCAACACATATAAGAGGTATTTTAGGGCGAAAAAACGCATAAGTCAAACCGGTCAGGAGATCGTAAAAATTAATCACTTTATCCGGTTTCAATTCCTTTATTTTTTTATTAATAAAGCGGATGCTATTGAAAAAACGTGGAATCCAACATAAATTCAGGAAAATACTTTTTGTTAAAAATGGCTTTTTATTGGATGCAGAAGGCAAAAAATTGGGACTATCAAAACCAAAAATTTCAGTATTCATTTGCTTTGTGAAGAAGGAAGGAATTTGGCGTACCCTGCTTCGCCCCACCAAAATGCCGACAATTACATGTCCATTTCTTTTGATCATCTTGGATAGAGCTATCGCCTGAGTAAAATGTCCTCGTCCTTCTCCCTGGACAATGAATAAAAATTTCATTAGAGGTGAGTTTGAGTCAAAGTTATAATAATTTTTTGAAAAAACAATTTAAAATCTATCTTTCCAAAGATTTCTCAAATGTTCAGATAATCTTGCCTCCGCCGGATTTTGTTGTGCTTTCCAAAATTGCATATTGAAAATTTCTTTGGGAAGATAATCTTGCAGTACAAAATTATTTTCAAAACTATGAGCATATTGATAGCCCTTTCCATAATTCAATTCTTTCATCAATTGGGTAGGAGCATTTCTCAAATGTAAGGGAACAGGCAGATTTCCTGTTTCTCTAACTTTAGCAATAGCCTCATCGATAGCCTGATATGCAGAATTACTTTTAGGACTTGACGCCAAATAAATAGTTGTATGAGCCAGAACGATACGACCTTCGGGCCAACCTATTTTTCTTAAGGAATCAAAACAGGCATTAGCCAGTAAAAGTGCATTCGGATTGGCCAAACCAATATCTTCAGAGGCAGAAATAACTAATCTGCGGGCAATAAATTCAGGGTCTTCCCCACCTTCAACCATCCGGGCCAGCCAATAAATTGCAGCATCCGGATCACTTCCGCGAATAGATTTGATAAAAGCTGAAATAACATCATAATGCATCTCCCCTCCTTTATCATAAGCTGACGGATTTTCCTGTAAACGTTCAATTACTTTACGATTAGTAATTTCAATCTCTTGTTTTTCTTCAGATTCAACAAGAAGTTCTATAATATTCAGCAGTTTACGGGCATCTCCACCTGAAAAACGGATGATAGCATCAGTTTCTTGCCAGGTTATTTTCTTTTTCTTTAATTCAATATCTTCCCGGCAAACTTTATTCAATAAAAAAAGTAAATCATCTTCTTCCAAAGACTTAAGCACATATACCTGACAACGCGACAACAAAGGACGTATCACTTCGAACGAAGGATTTTCCGTTGTTGCACCAATCAAAGTTATAATACCGGTTTCAACCGCCCCTAATAATGAATCCTGTTGAGATTTACTGAAACGATGAATTTCATCGATAAAAAGAATCGGCCGTGAAGTACTGAAAAAATTACTGCTTTTAGCTTTTTCTATCACTTCCCGGACATCTTTCACTCCTGAATTAACGGCGCTTAATGTATAAAAAGGGACATTCAGTTTTTGGGAAATAATCTGAGCCAATGTGGTCTTTCCCACTCCCGGAGGCCCCCAGAGTATAAAAGAATGTATATGACCCGAATTTATCATTCTCCTGAGAGTTGCTCCTTG
Organism: Bacteroidales bacterium; assembly: GCA_031553435.1. Classification (GTDB taxonomy): domain Bacteria; phylum Bacteroidota; class Bacteroidia; order Bacteroidales; family Azobacteroidaceae; genus JAVBLQ01. The sequence continues at coordinate 15,912 of JAVBLQ010000053.1, forward strand.
TCCAACTAAATGTTTCTGACCGATATAATCGTCCAAAGTTTTTGGCCGCATTCTTTCGGCTAATGGCTGACTCATAATCTGAAATAAAGATTTTTTACAAATTTACGCAAAAAAATCATGCGCAAATCCATTTTTAGTTTTTCACTTTTAATTATTAATTTTTAGTTATCAATAGTAAAACAAACTTCTATTTCTTTTGTTTAATGTTAAAGAAATATTGATTTTATTCATGGCAATTTTAGAAAAAAGCATCCATTTTTGTTTCTTTTTTCTTATATTTGCGTAATTCACCAAATAAATATATCTAAATGCCCTTATTATTTACAACAATTTCTATTGAGTTTTTACTTCTTTTCTTAGGCATACTTTTTTTGATAAGTCTTTTTGCAACCAAAGCCGGTTATCGTTTCGGAGTTCCTGTATTATTGCTATTCCTTGGAATTGGAATGATTTTCGGAACAGACGGATTAGGTTTCGAATTTGAAAACTATAAAACAGCTCAGGCAATCGGCACCATAGCGCTTTGTATTATCTTGTTTTCCGGAGGTTTAGACACAAAATATACGGAGATTAAACCAATCATCCGTCAAGGTGGAGTTCTTGCAACTTTTGGCGTATTGCTAACCGCTCTTACCACAGGAGTTTTCATATACTATGTAGCAAATGCATGGGTCAACAATATTGAAATCACATTTTTAGAATCTTTATTATTAGCCTCTACAATGGCCTCTACTGACTCTGCTTCTGTTTTTTCAATTCTCAGAAGTAAAGGCGTTAATTTGAAAAATAATCTGAAACCTTTACTGGAAATGGAAAGTGGCAGTAATGACCCGATGGCCTACATGTTAACTGTCATTCTCATACAACTGATTATGTCGCCAACAGGAGGAAGTGCGGCTTATATGGATGCTGCCGTTTCCTTTTTTCTTCAGTTAGGTATTGGAGCTGTTGCAGGCTATTATTTAGGAAAAGCTGTTGTCTGGTTGATTAATAAAATACGAATGGAAAATGATTCCCTCTATCCTATTTTATTGTGTACTTGCTGTATATTAATATTTTCCATCACTTATTTTCTCAAAGGAAACGGATATCTGGCCATCTATATAGCAGGATTGGTGATTGGAAATTCCAAATTCGAACACAAAAGATCATCCTTAAAATTTTTCGACGGTTTGGCTTGGTTCAGCCAGATTATGATGTTTTTGACATTGGGTTTATTAGTGAATCCCAGAGAGTTAATACCATTAGCATTCGGAAGCATACTGATCGGAACATTTATGATCATTGCAGGCAGACCCATGAGTGTGTTCATTTCCCTGTTGCCTTTCCGTAAAATGCATTTCAAAGATAAATTATTTGTTTCCTGGGTAGGACTTCGGGGAGCAGTTCCCATCATTTTCGCCATCCTTCCTTTGGCAGCAGGAGTTCCCCACGCCAGAACCATGTTCAATATCGTATTTTTCATCACCTTAATTTCTTTGATTGTACAGGGGACTACTCTTACTAAAGTTGCCGAATGGCTTGGACTTTCGGACGGAAATAAAGATGAAGAAAAATTGGTTGATTTTGATGTTGAATTTTCCGACGAAATCAAATCCACAATGACTGAAATATCATTGACCCCTGAAATACTCGAAAAAGGAAATTTATTAATGAATCTACCTTTGCCAGACCATACATTGGCAGTAATGATCAAAAGAGGAGACAAATATTTCATTCCCAAAGGGAAGACAGAATTGTTAATCGATGATAAATTACTAGTCATCACCAATGATGAAAATGCTTTGATTGAAACCTATAAAAACTTAGGAATAACAGATTATACACTTAAACGAACCTGAACAAATAATGAAAATCGAACAGATTCAACAGTTCTATAATGAACGAATTGCAAAAAATGAGTTAACGCTTTCATCCATCAAACAAAAAATTCATCTTGCCGGGACTTTACGCTTATGCATTGTCGTTGTAATATCCATTCTAGCTTATTTTCTTTGGAATCAATGGCTTGCAGTTTCCGGATGTATAATCGGCGGAATTTTTCCTTTTATTTATCTGATAAAAAAACACAATAAGTTATCTTTCAGAAAAATATATTTGGAAACAGCTATAAAATCAGATAAAAATGAATTGAAATCAATTGACTATGACTTCAGCGCTTATGATGGAGCTCCGGAAAAAATCAATGGCTCCCATTTTTTCAGTACTGATATTGATCTTTTCGGAAAGAAATCTCTTTTTCAATCAATTAATCGAACTGTTACGGTTTCCGGGAAAAACATATTGGCTGACAAATTTGAAAATCCATTGAATAAAAAACATCATATTGAAACTATTCAAAAAGCTGTACAAGAATTATGTAAGCAACCGGATTTATTGCATCATTTCAGAGTTACCGGACTAATATATCCTGATAATCAAAATGATGTTGATGAGATTAAGAAATTTTCGACCCAACAAGATTATGTTCAAAATAAGAAGCTGTGGAAAGTTATTGCCTACATTTTTCCTGTTTTTTGGATTATTTACATTGGCTTAGCCATAGCCGGTATTATTTCGGCATCATCATCAATCCTTTTGTTTTTTATTTTTTATGGTATTAGTTTAGGTCTGGCAAAAAAGATCAAAATTTTACATGGTACGCTTGCAAAAAAGGTCAATATACTTTCTTCTTATTCGAAATTGTTTGAACTCATTGAAAAAAATCCTGTTGAAGCAGAAAATTTAAAAGCAATCAAAGAAAAATTAAAAATCAAACAAAAATATGCATCACAAAGCATTCACAGACTTTCCAAATTAGTCAATGACCTTGATCAACGCGACGGTTGGCCGGCTTGTATTTTTCTCAATGCCTTTTTATTATGGGAAATAAAATATGCCATCAAAATTGAAGATTGGAAAAACGAAGACGGACAATATTTAGATAACTGGCTGAAAGCATTGGGAGAATTTGATGCACTTTGTTCTTTATCTTCTTTTTCATTTAATCATCCTGATTACATATTTCCGGAAATTACCGATGAATATTTTTCCCTTCAGGCAGAACAATTAGGTCATCCTCTAATGAACCGGAACACTTGTGTCAAAAATAATATTGATATTGAAAAAAATCCGTTTTTCCTGATCATTACCGGAGCCAATATGGCTGGCAAAAGCACTTATTTAAGGACAGTTAGCGTCAATTATTTATTAGCCTGTGTCGGAGCTCCTGTTTGTGCCGGCAAATTCACATTCTATCCGGCACAACTCGTTACCAGTCTCCGCACCTCAGATTCGTTAACAGATAACGAATCTTATTTCTTTGCCGAATTAAAAAGGTTAAAAATGATCATTGACCGCTTAAAAAACGGAGAAGAATTATTCATCATTTTAGATGAAATCCTGAAAGGAACAAACTCAGTAGATAAACAAAAAGGATCTCTTGCCTTGATGAAACAACTTGTATCGATGAAAAGTTGCGGAATTATTGCCACTCATGATTTGGCTTTAGGTAATCTGGAAAAAGATTTTCCGGAGAATATCAAAAATTATCGTTTCGAAGCCGATATAAAAGACAATACCCTCACCTTTTCTTATCAATTGAGGGAGGGTATCGCCGAAAATATGAATGCCTGTTTTTTGATGAACAAAATGGGCATTACTGTGTAATTTGAGTGATACGTTTTAAGTGATACGTTATACGTTTTGTGTGCATAAACTTAAAATGTAAAACATTCCAATCATTTCTTAGTTGATGTTGATTTAGTTGTTTTAGTTGCATTATAATACTGCAATGCTTCGGGAAGATACTTCTGGATTTCTTCCACACGTTTACCATCCGAAGGGTGAGTACTCATAAATTCGGGAGTTCCGCTTCCACCCTGAGAAGCCATTCTTTGCCAGAATGGAACAGCCTGATTGGGGTCATAACCAGCCATTGCCATGAAAATCAGTCCCAAGTGATCGGCTTCCAACTCCTGTTTTCTTCCGAAAGGCAACATTACGCCATATTGAGCGCCCAGTCCAAACACTGTATTTCCGATAGATTGTACTGCGGCAGATGATTTTCCCAATAAGCTACCTACGGCAGCAGCACCATATTGGGCCGCCACTTGTTGTGACATTCTTTCGTTGGCATGTTTTGCCACAGCATGAGCCACTTCATGACCTAAAACCACAGCTAAACCTGTTTCATTCTGAGTATAAGGGAGAATTCCTTCATAAACAACTATTTTACCGCCAGGCATACAAAAAGCATTCACCTGAGAGTCTTTAATTAAATTAAATTCCCAGGCATAACCGTCTAGCATCGATTCCATTCCATTCGCTTTATAATACGTAGCAACCGCATTGGCAATATTTTTTCCAACTTTCACAACCAATGCTGTATTTTTCGTATCAGTTGATTTTTGAGCCGTTTTGATGTAATCATTATACTCCTGCAAACTCAGTGACATAACCTCAGAATCAGACACTAAATTTAATTGCTGGCGGCCAGTGATCGGAACACTGCTACACGCATACATTCCAAGCACAAAGGATAAAAGAGCTACTAACTTTTTCATAAATCTATTATTTAATTTGCTTAATATTAAAATTTTAAGGCTTAATTTGTTTCAACAATAAACAATCAACCTTAAATGACTCTACAAAAATACTATGTCTATTACTAAAGAACACTAGAAAAGTACAAAAAGTTTGCCAATTTTTTTATCAAAATTTTTCATCAAATTAGAAAATGATATGCATAAAATGTATATTTTTGCATCCAATTTGCATAAAAATACAAAATGAGTTCAAAACAAGAAAGAATAATTGCGATCAGGGAAGTTATCAGAAATAATATTATCTGTAACCAGGAAGAATTGTTAAATCACTTGACACAAAAAGGATTTTCATTAACTCAGGCTACTTTATCCAGAGATATGAAGCAACTAAAAATCATCAAATCGCCTGATGCTAAAGGAAATTATATTTATACATTGCAAGGAGAAGAAACGGGATTAACTTCTACCGGATTTATTTCCATCGAATTTTCCCATAATCTGGCAGTTATCAAAACACGGCCAGGTTATGCCATGGGAATCGCTTCGGATATTGACAATCAGGCTTCTCATGAAATTCTGGGAACAATTGCCGGCGACGATACAATTTTATTAATCCCAAGAGAAGGAATACATAAAAAAGATATTTTAAATGCATTGTCCTCTATCATTCCTAACTTATAACTTAAAACGTAAAATTTATAACTTAAAAAAATGGAACAAGAAATCCAAGTAGTCATTGCAAATGACAGTTATATAAAATATGTACAAACAATTTTAGATACTATCGAAGCAGCGGCCAAAGTACGAGGAACGGGAATTGCCAAACGTACTCCGGAATATATCGAACAGAAAATGCGCGAAGGCAAAGCTGTCATTGCCTTAGCAGAAGAAGAATTCGCAGGATTCTGTTACATAGAAAGCTGGGGAAATAAACAATATGTGGCCAATTCAGGATTGATCGTTGTGGAAAAATTCCGTGGTCATGGTTTAGCTAAACGCATCAAACAGAAATCTTTTGAACTATCCAGAAAAATGTTTCCGGATGCTAAGCTTTTCGGATTAACTTCAGGCGCCGCCGTAATGAAAATCAATACCGAATTGGGGTATGTTCCCGTAACTTTCGCCCAATTAACGGATGATGAAGCCTTTTGGCGAGGATGCCAGGGATGTGTCAATTTTGATATCCTTACACGGACGGAAAGAAAATATTGCATTTGTACCGCCATGCTTTATGACCCAAATGATCCAAGAAATAAAAAAGATAATACATAAATATTCTGATCCATTTTATTACCTTTGAAGATCAAAAAGTGAATTATGATCAATCCGGAAGAAAAAAAAAGAAATAATAGACCTATGAAAGAAAAAGTAGTTTTAGCATTCAGCGGAGGATTAGATACTTCATTCTGCGCCATGTATTTATCCAAAGAAAAAGGATATGAAGTTTACACAGCTATTGCCAATACAGGAGGCTTCTCGCCCGAAGAACTGAAAAGCATCGAAGAACGTGCTTACAAACTTGGAGCAGTCAAGCACATAAGTTTGGATGTTACACAAGAATATTACGAAAAAAGTATCAAATACATGGTTTTCGGAAATGTACTACGCAACGGAACCTACCCGATTTCAGTAAGTTCCGAACGCATTTTCCAAGCTATCGCCATCATCAATTACGCCAAAGAAATTGGTGCTGACTATGTAGCACATGGAAGTACTGGCGCCGGAAACGACCAAGTTCGTTTTGACCTGACATTTGATGTTTTAGCCCCTGAAATCAAAATCATCACTCCTACCCGCGATATGATTCTGACCCGTGAATATGAAATCAATTATTTGAAAGAACACGGTTACGAAGCAGATTTCACCAAAATGGAATATTCTATCAACAAAGGGCTTTGGGGTACAAGTATCGGAGGAAAAGAAACACTCAAATCAGATCAAACACTGCCGGAATCTGCTTATCCGTCCCAAGTAACAAAAAAAGAGGAAGAAACGTTGACCATTCATTTTGAAGAAGGAGAAATATCTGGTGTCAACGGACAAAAATATGCAGATAAAGTCCAAGCCATTCAAGCCGTTGAAGCCATAGGTTCTCAATTCGGAATCGGACGCGACATGCATGTCGGCGATACCATTATAGGAATCAAAGGTCGTGTCGGTTTTGAAGCAGCTGCTCCAATCCTGATCATCAATGCCCACAAAATGCTGGAAAAACATACATTGACCAAATGGCAACAGTACTGGAAAGATCAGATCGGAACCTGGTACGGCATGTTTCTTCATGAAGCCCAATATCTGGATCCGGTGATGCGTGACATGGAAGCGTACTTACAAAACTCTCAGCAAAATGTTACCGGAAAAGTCATCATCCAACTACGACCTCATAGTTACACTTTGGTTGGAGTTGAAAGCAACTTTGATCTGATGAAAACAGATTTCGGCGAATACGGCGAAGTCAATAAAGCATGGACAGCCGAAGATGCCAAAGGTTTCACAAAAATGATGGCAATCCCGACAAAGATTCATCATAACGTACAAAAGAAAAACAAAAAATAATTGAAAATGGAGAATTGAAAATTGAAAATGACTACACTCATCAATCATCTTCAATTCTCCATTTTCAATTTTCAATTAGAAAACATGATTAAAGTAGGAATTATCGGTGGAGCAGGTTATACCGCCGGTGAACTGATCAGAATTCTGATCAATCATCCCAAAGTAGAAATAGTTTTTATTCACAGCTCCAGCAATGCAGGAAATAAAATTACAGATGTACACACCGGATTGATCGGAGAAACCGATTTAATATTTTCCGACAATCATCCTTTCGGAAAAGTGGATGCACTGTTCCTCTGTTCGGCACATGGTGACAGCAAAAAATTCATTGAGGAAAATATCATTCCAAATCATATAAAAATCATTGATCTCTCAACAGATTACCGAAAAGAAAGTCCTGAACATGAATTCGTATATGGCTTGCCGGAACTAAACAAAGAACGGATTAAAAAAGCCAATAAGGTTGCCAATCCCGGATGTTTTGCCACTGCAATCCAATTATCTGTTTTGCCTCTGGCTGCAAATAATTTGATTATCGACGAGGTACATGTCAATGCCATAACCGGCTCTACAGGAGCTGGTGTCAAACCATCTTCAACAACACATTTCAGTTGGAGAGATAACAATATCTCGGTTTACAAAGCATTTGAACACCAACATCTGGAAGAAATCAGGCAATCTTTATCTCAATTGCAGGCAGGTTTTGATAAAGAAATCAATTTTATTCCCGTTCGCGGAAATTTCTCCAGAGGAATTTTTGCCAGTGTTTATACAAAGTGTAACTTATCTTCGGAAGAAATCACAAAAATCTATCAGGATTTCTACAAAGATTCCGCCTTTACATTTATCACCGGCAAAAATCCGGATTTGAAGCAGGTAGTCAACACCAATAAATGTATCATCTATCTGGAAAAACACGGAGATAAAGTTTTTATTATTTCCATTATAGACAATTTACTAAAAGGAGCATCCGGACAAGCAATGCATAATTTTAATTTAATGTTTGGTTTGGATGAAAAAACAGCACTAAATCTCAAACCAAGTGCTTTTTAAATATGGTTTTAAACACGGAGTAAAAATAAATGAAAATATTCGATGTATATCCACTTTGGCTGATTGAACCTGTAAAGGCTCAAGGCTGTAAAGTATATGATAAAGAAGGAACTGAGTATCTGGATTTTTACGGAGGACACGCCGTCATTTCCATAGGACATACCCATCCGTATTATGTAAAAAAATTAACGGAACAACTGAATAATATCGGTTTCTACTCAAATTCAGTCATTAATAATCTGCAAGTAGAAGTTGCCGAAAAACTTGGGGAATTGTCCGGATATGATGACTATTCACTATTTCTCATCAATTCCGGAGCCGAAGCCAATGAAAACGCACTGAAACTGGCATCTTTTTATAATGGAAGAAAAAAAGTAGTCGCTTTTCAAAAAGCATTTCATGGAAGAACATCTGCCGCCGTCAAAGTTACTGATATTTTGGCTTATCAGGCGCCGATCAACAACGGTCTGGAAGTTTTATTCCTTCCATTCAACGATATTACAGCTATTAAAGAAACACTGAACAAACAAGACGTTTCTTCCGTTATTATAGAAGGCGTACAAGGTGTTGGAGGCATTCAGGTTCCCGATCCTGTTTTTTTGCAAGAGTTAAGTCAGATTTGCAAGGAAACCGGAACTGTATTAATTTTGGATGAAATTCAATCCGGTTACGGACGAAGTGGAAAATTCTTTGCACATCAATATGCAGGAATTAGACCCGATATCATTACCATAGCTAAAGGCATGGGTAATGGCTTCCCAATCGCAGGAGTTATGATTGGTCCGCAATTCAAAGCTGTTCATGGGCAGTTAGGCACCACTTTTGGAGGTAATCACCTGGCTTGTGCCGCAGCTATCGCCGTATTGGACATTATAAAAAAAGAAAATCTGATTACTAATGCTGAAAATACAGGAAAATTTTTAATTTCGGAATTAAAAAAAATTCCTCAGATAAAAGAAGTCAGAGGATTAGGTTTAATGATTGGTATTGAATTTGATACCCCCATTAAAGAAATGCGCAATAAACTTTTGTTCGAACAAAAAGTATTTACCGGAGCAACCGGAAGCAACGTTTTTCGCCTGCTTCCTCCTCTTTGTGTTACAATGGAAGATGCCGAAGAATTTTTAATCCGATTTAAGAAAATTATTCAATAAGTTAAGAAACCATTTAACCCATGGAACTGCAACTAATACAAAACAAAATTTACGAAATTCGCGGATACAAAGTGATGTTGGATTTTGATCTGGCTGAAATGTATCAGGTAGAAACTAGAAGATTAAATGAAGCTGTGAAACGAAACATCAAACGTTTCCCTTCTGATTTCATGTTTCAGCTTAATAATAAGGAGTTTATGGACTTGATGTCGCAAAATGCGACATCAAGTTGAGGAGGCATTCGTAAATTTCCATACGCTTTTACAGAACAAGGAGTTGCAATGTTATCCGGATTACTCAACAGTGATATAGCTATAGAAGTTAACATCAGTATCATGCGTGCTTTTGTCACTATTCGCAAATGTTTGGCTATTACAGCTACTGAAAAGAGTTTGGAAGATAGAATAAAAGCACTGGAAGAAGCAAATGAAGAATTATTAAAAGACATGAACGATTTAAGCGAAGATACGCGTAAATATCTGGATGATCTGTTCAATGCTTTTGCCAAATTATCCAATGAAATTAAAATGACAAAAAACAAATCTTCATTAAATCAAATAGGATATACAGCTGAAAGATACAAAAACAAATCATAAAATTTAAACACTATGAAACTAACAATCATCGGTGGAGGCAATATGGGAGGAGCCATTGCCAAAGGACTTGCACAGAATCCATCTGTTAAGCCCTCGGATATAACTGTAGTCGACATAAATCAACAAATATTAGACGATATCAAAAAAAACAATCCCGACATCAATGTGTCAAATAATTACTCGTCGATCAAAACAGCCGACATTATCATCATTGCATTAAAGCCCTGGTTGATAGAAAGTTTATTAACCGGAATCAAGTATCAATTAAACTATGAAAAACAAATCGTAGTTTCTATAGCCGCCGGAATCACGTTCGAACAGCTATCCAACTTTCTGGACAAAGATGATTCCACCCTTCCGGCGCTTTTCCGTATTATTCCCAATACAGCCATTTCTATCAAGCAAAGCATGACTTTTATTGCTTCGGAAAATGCTTCGGAAGAACAGGAAAAATTATTTCTCGACCTATTCAACGGCATGGGTGTTTCACTATTGATCGATGAACCTTTAATGTCATCAGCAACAGCATTAAGCTCATGTGGCATTGCTTACGCTTTCCGATATATTCGCGCCTCTATGGAAGCAGGTGTTGAAATCGGATTCCATCCCAATATAGCAAAAAATATTGTTTTACAAACATTAAGAGGCGCCATTGATTTACTGGAGAGCAACCAATCCCATCCGGAAGTCGAAATCGATAAAGTAACTACCCCCGGAGGAATCACCATCAAAGGGTTAAATGAATTAGAAGCCAACGGATTCACCAACGCCATCATTAAAGGAATTAAAGCAAGCAAACAATCATAGGTTAGATATCAGGTGAAAGGTGAAGATTTGTGAACTCGTTTCACTCGTGGTGAAGAGATGACAAACAGAATTCACCTTTCACCTTCACAATGAATTTCAATTTTAAAATTTAAACAGTCCCTAAATATTAAGAAACTGTTTAAAAATTTTTCATAAGACCTTTTTTAGGTATTTTTTCGTTGATTTGAGGATTTGATTTTGGGAGAATAGCGGGCTATTTGACCAAAAACAAAGACACAAAACAGCAAAAAAGAACAAAAAAGGGCATGAAAAAGTATCAGTTTCATTTATAAATAGCATTACTTGTAAATTTTTAAACAGTTTCTAAGATTTAAAATTATCTTTGCCGTATAATTAATTCTGATATTTATTCACTATGAATGACCAACTCAAACAAATCGGAGAACGGTTGAAAGGATTAAGGGAAGCTCTTGAGCTATCGCCCGAAACAGTTGCAAAACAATGCAACGTCTCTCTTCAGGATTATCTGGATTACGAAAACGGCAAAAAAGACATATCCATCAGCAATCTCAATAATATCGCCGAACACTATGGCATCGAACTAAGCATTTTAATGTTTGGAGAAGAAGCCAGAATGTCATCATATTTTCTTACCCGTAAAGGCAAAGGACTTGCGGTAGAACGTGTGAAAGCATATAAATATCAATCACTGGCCGCTGGTTTTATCAACAAAAAAGCCGAGCCGTTTCTTGTTACAGTAGAGCCCAAAGATGAAAATACCCCCCTCAACCTGAACTCTCACACCGGACAAGAATTCAACATGGTTCTTAAAGGAAAATTAGAATTCCACATCGGTTCCAAACAACTCATTCTGGAAGAAGGAGACAGCATTTATTTCGATTCATCCAAGCCTCACGGAATGAAAGCTTTAGATGATAAACCCGTCGATTTTTTAGCCATCATATTTTAAAATTCAACACAAAATCATGGGAAATGACAAGCAGTTATCCGGACTCGCATCACTTTCGCAAGATGAAGACTTTTTTCATCCGGGTTTTTCAATTGACTGTGTCGTTTTTGGTTTTCATGAAAAAAATTTAAAAATCTTACTGACAAATTACAGAGGTTTTGATTTTTGGATGTTACCCGGCAGTTTTGTTCTGAAAAATGAAGATGTGAATACAGCCGCAAACCGGATTTTATATGAATTAACCGGTTTGGACAAAATTTATTTGCGTCAATTTCATTTATTCGGAGATTCCAATCGTCGGGTAGGCCTGCAAAAAGGCTCCAAGGAGATATTTAAAAATGTGCTGGGAATAAATCTGGACGAAAAACACTGGTTCAACCACCGTTTCATCACTATGGGATATTATGCATTGGTCGATTACACAAAAGTAAATATAAGTCCTATAAATGAAAACGAAAAAGTTGAATGGAAAGATATAAATTCCGGACTTCCAAATTATGCTGATCATCAAAATATTATGCAAATGGCCTTGAACACAATCCGCTTTCAGCTAGGATTAATTCCCATAGGCCGTGAATTATTACCCGAAAAATTTACTATGACCGAATTGCGGATTCTCTATGAAACCCTTTTGGGAAAAAACCTCAATCGTCGCAACTTCGAACGAAAAGTTCTTTCATACGATTACATTGAAAAATTGGAAGAAAAACGAAAAGGCGTTGCCTATAAATCACCCAAACTTTTTTCATTCAACTTAAAAAAATATGAGGAAAAAGAAATGAAAGGTTTCAATTCCGATTGGATATGACTTCAGATACGAAATTACAACGATTCTCCAATACCCGCTTACCTTAACTCTTTCCTCAAGTAAAATCTTCACCATATTAAAAATTTCAGATAAATAAAAATTCTGAAGAAAAAGGAAGATATTCGTAAAAAACGGATCATCAAATATCTGGATATTTGCACATTCTTTCATTGTTTTTATGTTTCATTGAATAACAGATTTATTTAACAAAAATTTTACTTGTTTTTAACAGAACAGTAAATCAAATTCAGTCTCATATTCAAGTCATTTTTAAGTTGTATTCTAAAAACAGAGGTAAACAAATTTTGCCTCTGTTTTATCAACAGAAACAAATTACACTACCCAATAACGAATTGAAAGACAAATAATTAGAACAAATTGAAAACACAAATAAAGTTAATAATGATTAAAATGAAACTTAGATATATTGACAAGTAAAAATTTGATTATACATTTGCATTCGATTTTCAATGCTTCATTTTGAAGCATTGAAAAAAAAATGAAATGGTAGCATAATCTTATACTCTCTTTTTTAGATTAATATTTAATCAGTAAATAAGTAAATTAAGTCAATAGTAAACTAAAACTCAATAAAATTTGCAATACTACTTTTGAATAATACTCCTGTCTTATAGGTCAATTATTTGCTTCATAATTCTGGTTCCCCTGAAAATATAGAATTGAATTTCGTAAGCCATAGATAATCATTTACAAAAAACTATATCAGGTTTAGTCTATAAATATTTGATAAGTTTACTATTCACAATTAAAAATGTTACAGAACAAATCAAACATGAAATTATTATACGCAGCAGAGCATTTATCATGTTTTCAATACGACAAATCAAACACCCCAATAATTGAACGAATTGAAAGACTTAAAGAAGAAAAATTCAACATTCACAATGAACAAGACAAGCTTCTCTTTATCTTGAAAGGGAGTATCTCCGTATCATATGATAAACATGTGAATGAAAAACTAAATCTGGGAGATTTCTTTTTTGTTCCTTCCGGAGTTCACTATAACAGTACAGCAATAGAATCTTCTACAATACTGATTTTCCGGATGAAAACAAGTCTTAATTTCTGTGATCATTTTTCATTTGAAATGCTCCTCGCCAATAACAGCGATAATACAAATAATTCCAATGACTTTATAACATTAAAAGCAAATACTGCATTGGAAAATTACATGGAAACTATCGACAAATTCATCTTGGAAGGACTCAAATGCTCCTACCTTTTTGAGTTGAAACTAAAAGAATTGCTCTTCATTTTAAGAGCTTATTACAGCAAAGAAGATTTAAAAAAACTTTTTTCATCCATTTTAACAGACGACCTTCAATTTTCGAATAAAATATATGAAAATTGTGATAAAGTCAAATCATCCAGGGAATTGGCAAAATTAATGAATTACAGTCCTTCGGGATTCGAAAAACGATTCAAACGGATTTTTGGAACCCCTGCTTACCAGTGGATGAAAACAAGAAAAGCAAAAAACATTTATCATGAAATAAATTGTACTAAAAAAACATTTTCCGAAATAGGTTTTGAATATGGATTTTCATCTTCTTCTTATTTCAACGATTTCTGTAAAGCAAACTTCGGAAAAACACCCGGTGAAATTAGAAAGCAAAAACAAATTATGCATAAACAACTATAAATTTTTATACAATAAACCAACGAAAGCTTATATGAAACACAAGTCAATTTTTAATGTAAAAAGTATAATTTTTTACTTTTTCTTAGGACTGTACCTTGCCTGGAGTCCCACGGCTTTTGCCCAATGGGCAGGAGGAAGTGGAACCTCTGCCAATCCCTATCAGATTAACAATGTAGGCCAGCTGACGACTTTGCAAACCACTGTAAACGGAGGAACAAGTTATAGTGGATTATATTTCAAACTCACGGCTAATATCAATTTAGCCGGAAATGCATGGACTCCCATCGGAACATCATCCATGTCATTTAAAGGAAATTTTGATGGAGACAACCACACCATCTCCGGATTATACATTAACACATCGGCAAACGATGTTGGTTTATTCGGATACGCAACAGGTTCTTCCATTTCAAACCTTGGAGTAATTACAGCTCCCGGAGGTGTTAATGGTGGTAACAATGTCGGTATTTTGTTAGGGAGCCAAAATGGCGGAACAATCAGCAATTGCTACGTGACAGGGGCCGTTACAGGGAACGATGTAACAGGTGGTATGGTAGGTAATCAGCCAAGTGGCAATCCAACTATTACACAATGCTTTGCCATTGCTGATGTAACCGGAGGTTCAGGGAATAACGGAACAGGTGGCATAGTCGGTGTACTACGTGGAAGTATGAGTAACTCCTATGCCTGGGGTGAGGTCATCGGAACCGGCTCAGTAGGCGGATTATGCGGAACCATAAGTACTAACGGCGTAGCCAATTCATGTTATGCTGTGGGAAGTTCCAATTCGACCTCTTATGCAAAAGTCGGAGGATTGGCCGGTAACATCACGCAAACCTCATCCAGACTTAAAAACAGTGTTGCATTAAATAATATGATCTCCAGCAACTATAGCACTACTGCCGGTCGAATCGCAGGAGCAAAAGTATATGATAACGCAGGAATCACTGATAACAACTATGCAACAAGCGACATGAAAGTATTCATTAATGCTACACCCAAAATTATCACATCCGATATTAATGGTCTCGATGGAGGTACGCAAAGTCTCGCTTCCTTGAAAAATCAAACATTTTATAGCAATACCGTTTCATGGAGTATCAATAACATTAACGATAATAGCAAAGCCTGGAATATATGGGAAGGAATCAACTTACCTTACCTGCAAAAACAAAGTTCACCGGTAAATAATATATATACCCTGGGTACTGTATTACAAGGAAATTTCCGTTCCGATGTGGCAATGGACAGTATTTCTGTATATATAAAAACAGGAAAAACATACTCACGTCTGGCAAAAGCAAATGTGAATAATTCTAACCATACATGGACATGCAGTAACTCTGCACTCGCCATAAATGGTACTCTATACGTTATTACTTATGAAACAGGAAAATCCTGGCCATCTTATCCGGTAAATTATAATATATGTAACCTGCCTCTGACATTTGATGTGGTTAATGGAAATACCTATACTTCAGCATTAAATTTACAAACCTGCATCACAAACCTGCAAAATACAACAATCAACGATATTCAATTCAGTAAAGCAGGAGGAACAGCGTTTGATGCAAATATCATTCCGTCTCCAACAACCTATTCCGTGAATGGCGTTCAAACTATTTACGCCCGGGCAACCAATAAATTCGGATGCCAAAGCGTAATTAAATCATTTCAGGTTAAGCAAATCACCACGCTTCTGTTTAAAGAAGACTTCGGATCTGGAGATGGTTGTTCAACTAAACCTTTGGAAAGTGGGACTACCGCTTACACCTTCGGTGGGGATTTAAAGACAAATGGGCGTTACAGTATTTGTTCACAATTAAGCAGTTATTATAATGATTATTTTTACTATGGCGCAGCATCATATGATCATACCGATCCGGGTAAAGGACATTCTTTAATCGTAAATGCCGATTTTGAACCGGGAAAGTTTTATTCGCTGAAAATTAACAATTTATGTCCCGGCACACATCTGTTTTTTTCTGCCTGGATATTTAATCTGGTGAATCCTAATGCATATATGACAGCCCAATTCATGGATCAAGGCACGACATTCAATGATCCTGATTTGCGTTTTGTGCTTACAGACGGAGTAACTAATGCATTCCTTGCAGAATATAATACAGGTAGTATTCCAAAGGTAACAGATCCCGCAACTAACTGGCGCCCATATGGTTTTGATTTTATCACAGCATCATCCTCATCTGTTATCCTTACAATATAAAACAAAGCACCCGGAGGCAACGGAAACGACTTGATGATCGACGATATTGAAGTTTACAGAAATATTCCTCCGGTAATAGTTGAAGGGCCTCAGTATTATCGTCCGGGAGATCCGGAGAATCTGACGGTAAAAAAACTCGATGGAACACCTTTGAGTGCAGACGTAAAAGTGAACTGGTTATATAGTGAAGACGGTAGTCTGGGTGCTAATGCAAAATGGGATATCATACCCAACTTTACATCCACACATTTGGATATACCATTTCAAAAACCCGGTTATCTGCGGGCTGTAGTAGGCGATCCAAGTTCAATTGACAATAAATTGTTTAACTGTTGCAGCCTTTCCGCTCCGATACGTATCTTACTCGCTCCTGAAGTGTTGATTTGGAAAAAAGATGCGGAAAACAGCAACTGGAATAACCCTTTCAACTGGGTTGATATTAATAATGAAGCCGTAGAAACTGTACCTACCGGAAATATAGATGTACAAATTCCCGGAAATGCACAGCTTTTCCCTTCATTAGACTATGTGAATACTGTTCGTACAAGTAACTATGGCGAACCGGTTTGTCGCGACATCACATTCCACTTCGGATCAGAAGTAGCGCAACCGCAATATCTGACTTACCGTAAAGCTTATGTACAATACAATTTCGGTTATTACAACGGAAGTACATATATGACCGATGGCGACTCTCTCTCTTCTGGACCAATAAACAGAGGCCGTTGGTATGCATTAGCCACACCGTTGAAAAAAATCGTATCCGGAGACTTCTCTGTAGGAGGATTCCCCAATTTCTGGCAACGCGGATTTAAATCTTCTCAGGATCGTACAGGAACATTGAATGGAGAATGGTATAATCCGGAAAATACATTGGCACTGGAAATCGGCCCAAAACAAAATTATGCGATCAGTGTCTATGCAGGAGAATATCTTCCCGGTGTACTTGGAGAAGACAATCACAGCAACCTGAACGACCTGAAGGGTATTCTGCAAATGCCATATTTCGAAAATGCAGATATTAACGCTAAACACCGTACTCATAATTATAGTAAAGGCATCAGTACGTTTAACTACTATTATTATGATGTACCGGGATTACCTGTCGCAATTAATGTATATGATCAATTTATCAGAGGAAATGAATCTTACCGGTTTGTATTCGAAGATGATAACAATGAAGCATTGAATGATTTCAATATCACGGTTCCGGCCGGAAGTGACATCATGATCGGAAATCCATTTATTTCATCATTCAATTTCCGTGATTTTTATAACAAAAATAAAGATGCAATAGAAGACTATTATCGCTTGTTCGACAACAATAATTTTGTAACATATAGTTTGACAACAGGCTCTCCTCTGGCAGCATTGACTGATACGATCGCTCCTCTTCAAGGTTTCTTCATCAAAACCAAGGGCGTAGGATCAACAAAATTATACTTCCCGATGTCAGCATCGATAACAAGAGCGATAACTAAACATCAATTGCGCTCTGCCGGAGAAGTATATGATAATATATTCCATATCAATGTTGCAAACAATTTGGGTAATAGTTGGACTAGTGTGGTCGTAAATAAAAATAATCCGGGCTCGGATGTCAACCAATTATTTATCAAATCCGGAGATTCCAAATATGTACCACAGATTTACACATTAAATGTAAATAAAAATAAGAATGTAATTCAATATCTTCAGGGAGAAACAATTGAAGTTCCTATAGGGATTTTATGTGAAAGCAAGGATCAAATGAAAATATCCTTAACGATCCCGCAAGATATTGATTCCGAATCACTGACACTGGTTGATACATATTTGAAAAAAGAAATAAACCTGTTTGAAGAAAACACTTATTCTTTCAAAAACGAACAAGGAAACGGCGAAAGATTCCTCTTACGAATCGGCAATCTGAAATCTGCAACCGGTATCGGAACTGTGAATAATGAATCGACAATCCGGGCCTCCGTCAACAAAAACACATTGGAAGTACATGCTTCGGAAGAAATCTCAAAAGTAACTGTAGCAAATGTTCAGGGTATCAATCTCTATTCATGGACAAATATCAATGCCAACGATTTGTATAAAACAATTCAAGTTCCTGCCGGAGTATACATTGTAGGAACCACATTGAGAAATGGTGAAATTAATGTTCAGAAAATAATAATAAAGTAAATCCTATTCCAGGTTAAACGTTTAAGGTTTAAGCATGATTCATTCAAGATTTTAGTCTTAGACCTTAAACGATAACCAGATTTTTCACACTTGATAAAATGAAAAGATTAAATATAAAAAACAATAAATATTCATTCATCTATGCAAATAAATTATTTGTAACTGTTCTTATTTGCATATTGATCAGCAATACATTAGCTATATTTTCGGCAAATGCATCATTATTCAATTCTACTCCCGAAACACAAGAAGAGACCGGATTTTCAGGTATATTTAACAACAACGATCAACCGCAGTCTCAAATATCTCAGGAGTTCACAAGCAGTAGACTATATGCACCGAATACCGGATCCGAAGAACCTCCGATCGGAGGAATCACTCCGGTTAGCGACGGATACTTAACTGTTTTACTTCTGTTATCCGGTTATTGCATTTTCAAAATTATCAGAAAAAAACGAGTGGTAAATTCATAAATGAGTAGTTGAGTAGCGAGGCTGTCTGTAAAAGCCACTCATTCAAAAAAATATTTTACGACAGCCTCAATAATATTTTCGTTGTGAAACGAAAGAAAGGGAATGCCAATGCAGATACTCTATCACCAATATTCTTATATACTTCAAAAACAAACAGAATGGTGTATAGAGGCTATTAGGGGGCACAATCTGCATTGGAACTCTTTCAGTTACAATAATCAAAACCACAAATACCTGCCACAAAATCAAACATAAATTTGTTCCTGTATTTTTTATTTTTAATTTTGCATTCATTATTACTAAAAAGGCTATCTTAACATAATGATCGAAAAATATATCAGTCAAATAGCTTTCAAAAATCAAGAAGATTTTGAAAAAAACTTTCAAATTAATGCTCCTGAGAACTTCAACTTTGCGTATGATATTGTCGATGAATGGGCCAATCGGGAACCCGATAAAAAAGCCCTTTGTTGGACAAACGACAAAGGAGAACATATAGATTTCACTTTTTCAGAACTAAAAAAACAAAGCGATGCAGCCGCTTCTTTTTTCCTGTCGCTGGGAATATCCAAAGGAGATATGGTAATGCTCATCCTTAAACGCAGATACCAATATTGGTTCGCTTTATTAGGATTACATAAAATAGGAGCCATAGCAATCCCCGCAACTCATCTTTTAACAAAAAAAGACATTATTTACCGCTGTAACGCTGCAGATATCAAAGCAATCATCAGTATTGGCGAAGAAGAAATCATCCAACATATCAACGATGCAATGCCGGAATCTCCAAGCGTCAGAAACCTGATTTCCATAGGAAAAATAATCCCGGAAGGATGGAAAGACTTTGAACTGGGATTGAAAAATGCCCAAGCTTTTATCCGTCCGGAAAAAATTAATTCCAACGAAGATATTTCCTTGCTGTATTTTACTTCGGGAACAACAGGGAATCCTAAAATGGTTATTCACAATTTTACTTATCCTCTCGGACACATTGTTACCGCCGGTTATTGGCAAAATCTTAAAGAAGACAGCCTGCACCTTACACTGGCAGATACAGGTTGGGCCAAAGCTGCCTGGGGAAAAATCTACGGACAATGGATCATGGGCGCTTGCGTTTTTGTCTATGATCACGAAAAATTTACGCCTGCTGATTTATTACAAAAAATCCAGGACTACAAAGTAACTTCATTTTGCGCCCCTCCCACCGTTTTTCGTTTCATGATTCGTGAAGACCTGTCAAAATACGATTTATCTTCTCTAAAATACTGCACAATTGCAGGAGAACCTCTGAACCCTTCTGTTTATCAGGCATTTTATAAAGCTACAGACATTAAATTGATGGAAGGTTTCGGACAAACGGAAACGACTGTAACCATCGCAACTTTTCCATGGACAGAGCCCAAACCAGGTTCGATGGGTATTCCTAATCCTGCCTATGACATGGATTTAATTACACCTGACGGACGCAGTGCAGAAGATGGAGAACAGGGAGAAATTATCATACGCACAAACCGGAAAAAACCAATCGGCCTTTTCATGGGTTATTATCGGGATCCCGATTTAACTGAAAATGTCTATTACGATGATATTTACCATACAGGAGATATTGCCTGGCGCGACGAAGACGGCTATTATTGGTTTGTAGGCCGCAATGACGATGTTATCAAAAGTTCCGGTTACCGCATCGGCCCGTTTGAAGTAGAAAGCGCTTTGATGACACACCCTGCCGTTGTAGAATGCGCCATTACCGGAGTGCCCGACGAAGTTCGGGGACAAATCGTCAAAGCTACGATCATTCTTGCTTCTGATTACAAATCAAAGGCTGGAAATGAATTAATTAAAGAAATCCAGGAACATGTCAAACAAGTAACTGCTCCATATAAATATCCACGCATCATAGAATTTGTTGATGAATTGCCAAAAACTATCAGTGGAAAAATCCGAAGAGTAGAAATCCGCAGTAAAAAATGAGGTCGACTTAACAACTGCTAAAGCACGGAAAGCTGCTACTGCCACAGGTAATGATATTTCCTGTATCTATAAAATGTAATAAAATTTTGTCGAAGGTTTAATGTTGAAGGTTTAATTCTTAATTTACTGATTTTCAACATTAAACCTTCAACATTAAATAAGAGGATATTATTTTACCCTACCCTCTTCTACAATTGCATCGATCACAGCCACTGTTGTAATATTTACAATATCACGGACAGAACTTTCAATATCTGTAAAATGGATAGGTTTGTTCAATCCCATTTGAATCGGACCGATCATCTCTCCGACTCCCATTTCCTGAAGCAATTTTTGAGCTGTATTGGCAGAACTTAAATTCGGAAATATCAATGTATTAACATCTTTTCCTACCAATTTACTGAAAGGATATTTACGATCTCTCAAATTTTTATCCAAAGCAAAATTTACCTGCATTTCGCCATCAATAGGCAAATCAGGATATTGTTGTTGCATTACATCTACTACTTCGTGCATACTGGCAGGACTTCCTTCCGGATCTGCACCGAAATTGGAATATGACAACATGGCCATTACGGGTTCATGTGCAAAGAACTTCACAGCATCCAAAGTAAGACGAGACACATCAATCAATACTTCTGTGGATGGATGTCTGTTAATCAACGTATCAGCCAGGAAGAAAGTTCCTTTTTTACTGGTCAAAATGTGCATTGCACCAAAGTGTTTATATCCATCACGGATACCTATTACTTCTTTGGCAACTTTGATTGTATTCGAATATTTAGTATAAACTCCGGTAATAAACGCATCGGCATCGCCGGTTTCAACCATCATCATACCAAAATAGTTTCGCTCAAACATCTTGTCTTTGGCTTCGTCGTAAGTCGCACCTTCCCTGGAACGTTTTTCAGCAAGAAGCTTTGCATAACGGTCTCTTCTTTCCTCTTCCCTGTCATGACGAAGATTGACAATTTCTATGCCTGTCAGATCCAACTGCAATTCGGTAGCCAGTTTTTCAATTCTTTCTTCATTTCCTAATAAAATCGGATGACAAATACCTTCGGCTTTTGCTGTAACAGCTGCTTTCAGCATATTTTCATGACTTCCTTCTGCAAATACCACTTTTTTAGGATGTTGTTTGGCTATATCTGTCAATTGACGGATTAATTTATTTTCAGAACCCATCAAGTCTGTGAGCTTTTCCTTATAGGCATTCCAGTCAGTGATTATTTTTTTTGCAACTCCGGAATCAATCGCGGCTTTTGCAACTGCCGGTGCAACTTCGGTCAACAGGCGGGGATCAAGCGGTTTCGGAATCAAATAATCGCGACCAAAACTAAGACGCTTGATATTGTATGCAGCATTTACAACATCGGGAACTGTTTTCTTGGCTAATCCGGCAATGGCCTTAACTGCAGCTACTTTCATTTCTTCATTGATCTTTGTGGCGCGAACATCCAATGCTCCACGGAAGATGTAAGGAAACCCTAATACATTGTTAACCTGGTTAGGATAATCGGATCTTCCGGTTGCAAAAATCAGATCTGGGCGAGAATCCATCGCTTCTTCGTAAGAAATTTCAGGAGTTGGGTTGGCTAAAGCAAAAACAATCGGATTATGATTCATTGTCCGAACCATTTCTTTCGTTAAAACATCACCTTTAGATAAACCAAGAAAAACATCGGTACCAACAACGGCTTCTTCCAACGTTTTAATATTTTTTTCCGTAGCAAAATATTTCTTGGATTCATTCAGATCTGTGCGATAAATAGAAATAACTCCTTTACTATCACACATTACCACATTCTCTTTCTTAACTCCTAATCTGAGATATAATTTGGTACACGAAACAGCAGAAGCACCAGCTCCATTGACTACAATTTTAACATCCTCTATTTTTTTTCCTGTAACATCCAATGCATTAACAAGGCCAGCTGCAGAAATAATAGCAGTTCCATGCTGATCGTCGTGCATAATAGGAATATCCAGTTCTTCTTTGAGACGCTCTTCTATTTCGAAACATTCGGGAGCTTTGATATCCTCCAGGTTAATTCCACCAAAAGTCGGAGCGATACCCTTTACAATTTGGATAAATTTCTCAGGATCTTTTTCATCAATTTCAATATCAAAAACATCAATTCCGGCAAAAATCTTAAATAACAATCCTTTCCCTTCCATAACCGGTTTTCCGGACAAAGCTCCAATATCGCCTAAACCTAAAACCGCCGTACCATTTGAAATAACAGCAACCAGATTACCTTTCGAAGTATAGTCATAAGCTGCCTCCTGATTTTTTTCAATTTCAAGACAAGGTTCCGCCACGCCAGGCGAATAAGCCAAAGATAAATCTGATTGAGAACTATATGGTTTGGTCGGAACCACTTCTATTTTTCCCGGCTTTCCTTGAGAGTGATAAAGCAAAGCCGCCTCCTTTGTTATTTTTGCCATTGTTAAAAAAATAATGATGTTTCACATATTAAAAAATTGGTCAAAGATACAGAAAATTCATTCAAAAAATGATGAAATAAATAATAATATGCAAGTGAAATCGACACTTTCTTTTATTACAAAATAACCTTCGGGGAATTTTTATTTTAAAAATTTCATATGTAATTTGCGAAATCAAAAAAATATTCTACCTTTGCATCGCTTTTGAGAAAGCAACAATAAAAAAAATATAATTTAAGGAGAGATGGCAGAGTGGTCGATCGCGGCGGTCTTGAAAACCGTTGAACTGCGAGGTTCCGGGGGTTCGAATCCCTCTCTCTCCGCTGATAATCAAGGAGTTACGAAAAGTAACTCCTTTTTTTATGTCTATATTTTTGGTGTAAAAACCGTTATTTTTAATAGCTGGCGCTACCTAATCCGCTACCTCTTTTTAACTCATAATTCTGATTAAAAACTAATAATCAACGAATTATGAATAACGTTAGCGTTACCTTTGGCATTGTCTGCCGAAAAGAAAAAGTAAATCAATTGAATGAAGCTCCTTTATATATCAGATTATCAAGCAATAATAAGCGAAAACTTATCTCATTAAAGGAAAGAATTAACATTGATTTTTGGGACTTTGACAACAACAAAATACTTCCCAATTATGACAAAAAAGAATATTTAGAGTTACTTATCAATGACAAGAAACAGGAAATAAATAAGAAGATACTTTCCTACAAA
>JAVBLQ010000058.1:0-40821 GCA_031553435.1 Bacteroidales bacterium
TTAAAAACCTGCTGGATGAAATGCCTGAATACCTGTTGATGGGTAGAAGCGTGAAAGTGAGGGAGTCGAAAACAAAGATGAGTTCAATACCCGCATGATCAACCATGTTAAAGTAATTTTCACCCCCAACACGACATTTAAACGGATGTTGGAAGAGATCAGTTTTGAGAGGGTGGAATAAAGTGAAAAGAACGGGTGGAATTTTTCCTGCCCGTTTTTATATATTTTTATAACCTGGGAGATGCCATTAGGGGGCCGCTCTGCGTTGGAACTTTTGACAAATAAGAAAAAGGATTGATTCTTTAATAAAAACATAAGGTTCATAAAGTTAGCATTGAATGTCTAACTTTATGAACCTTATGTTTTATTGATTTATAAACCTATTATTCTTCCGTCATAGATTCATGCTCAATAATACCTTTTTTCTTTCTTTCTCTTTTGATGATATCATATGCAATAGGAGCTGCGATGAATAGTGTAGAGAATGTTCCTACAATGATACCAAGCAACATGGCAAATGTAAAGCTTCGAATAGTACTTCCTCCTAATAAGAAGATACAAAGAATAACCACCATTGTACTGAAAGATGTATTGAACGTTCTGGAAAGAGTTGAATTCAAGGCATCGTTAAATATCCTGAAGCGATTGCGTTTCGGATAAGTGTGCAGCGTTTCGCGTACACGGTCGAATACAACCACTGTATCGTTCATTGAGAATCCAATTACTGTCAATATCGCGGCAATAAACGCCTGATCTATTTCCATTGAGAATGGCATGATCTTCCATAACAATGCATAACAGAAGATAATAAATACACCATCATGCACCACAGAAGCCAATGTGCCTAAAGAGAACGCCACATCGCGGAAACGCAACAGTATATACAAGGCCATACAGATCATGGAAAGAATAACTGCCCATATAGCTCCCGTTTTAATATCGTCGGCAATGCTTGGACCTACTTTTTGAGAACTTTGAACATATCCGCCTTTGCTCATGAAGGTTTCAAGATCTGTTCCGTCTTTTAATAAAGGTTTCAATCCTTGATATAGCTTGCTTTCTATTTCCTGATCTACTTCCGAAGTGTTTTCGTTAATCTTGTAATTAGTTGTAATTCTCACCTGATTACTGCTTCCGATAGTGATAACACTGACTGTATTATCAAAACCAGGATCTAGCATTTCTTTTATTTCCTGAGTCTTTACAGGTTGGTCGAAACGTACCACATAATTACGTCCACCTGTAAAATCAATACCATGATTCAATCCGATAGTAAAATATGCGATTGCACCGATTATTGCAAATGCAACAATTCCGATATAGAATGGTTTTCTTATGCCTATAAAATTAAATTTCGGATGTATCAGGAAATTTTTGGAAAGCTTTGTTGTGAATGTCAACTTTTGCCATTTTCCTTTATTAAGCATTGTGTCATACAATAAGTGTGTGAGGAACACTGCCGTAAAGAACGAAGCTGTAATACCAATCATCAATGTTGTGGCAAATCCGCGAATAGGTCCTGTTCCGAAGAAGAACAATATAATTGCTGTGATCAATGAAGTCAGGTTGGCATCAAAGATTGCAGAGAATGCATTTTTATATCCGTCTTCAACCGATTTTTTGAGGTTTTTGCCTGCGCGCAATTCTTCTTTCGCCCGCTCATAGATCAACACGTTAGCATCTACTGCCAAGGCCAGAGAGAGAACCAATCCCGCAATACCCGATAAGGTTAGCGCCGCCCCAAAAGCTGCAAGCACTCCTAAAGTAAAGAATAGGTTCAACATCATGGCTCCGTTTGCAACCATACCCGGAATAAAACCATAAACCGCACACATATAAATCATCAGGATGACAATAGCCAGAACGAAAGAAATCATTCCTTCATTGATAGCTTCTTGTCCTAAAGAAGGACCGATTACATCTTCCTGTACAATGTGAATGGTTGCCGGCATTTTTCCTGACTTAAGCACGTTGGCCAAGTCTTTTGCATCGGCAGGTGTAAAATTACCTGTGATAGAAGATTGTCCTCCTGTAATTTCATTCTGTACCCTAGGAAATGAATATACATAGTTATCCAAAACGATAGCTATACATTTGTTGACATTTTCCTTAGTGAGACGAGCCCACTTTTTAGAACCTTCCTGATTCATGGTCATGCTCACCTGGAAATATGCAGAGTTTGGGGTTGGATTATCACTGGCATCAGTAATCACATCTCCTTCAAGAGGTGCTTTTCCGTTACGGGTAGTAACTTTCAAAGCAACCAATTCATACATTTGTTCTTTATCGTCAACAGGTTTTACTGTCCATTTCAGTAACAAGTTTTTAGGAAGAGCCTCTTTAACCTGGCGCATCATGGCGAAACATTTGTTAACTGCTACAGTAGAACTGTCGCCATAAGTTGCATGCATATATTTACGAACAGCTGCCGTATCTTTATTCATTGCAAGACAAATACTCACTGCTGCTGTATCTTTATGATTGACTCTGCCGACTCCAGGCCCTGGGAAAATCATTTCTTGATTTTGATTAAGCGCCAAATTAGCAAATAATGGATTTTGTTTTTTCCATTCAGCCTGATTTTGTGCTGCTTTAACCGTATCTTTCTTTGCTAACTCTGCTCTCAATTTATCTATTTCGGATTTCAGAGTATCTGCAGCTATATTATCATCGCTTTTTGCAGAATCACTTGCAGAAGCAACAGCATTGGATACATTTAACCCACGGAGCATATTATTGACAGAAATCAAATTATTATAGATTTCAGCTAAATCGTAAGTTTCCCAAAATTCAAGATTAGCGCTTCCTTGCAAGAGCTTTCTGACACGGGCAGGCTCTTTGATACCTGGAAGCTCAACCAATATACGCCCGTCAACATCCAGTTTCTGAATATTCGGTGCAACAACACCAAAACGGTCTATACGAGTTCGAAGCACATTGAACGAATTATCGATAGCGCTTTTTACTTCCTCCCTCAAAACAGTCATCACCTGTTCGTCAGTACTTTGAGGATTGATTTTTTCTCTTAAAGTGGCAGTGCTAAAAATAGCAGACAAGCGAACACCCGGATCTAATTTACGAAACTCTTCTGCAAAAAGGGTAATGTAGTCTTTTTGTGAGGAAGAAGCCTGACGAATCCGCGCATTGTTCAAAGCCTCATTAAACTTAGGATCAGGATTATTATCAGACAAAGATTTCAAAACGTCTGCAACATTCATTTCCAATGTAACGTTCATCCCACCTTTCAGGTCCAATCCTAAATTAATTTCTTTCTCACGACATTCTTTTAAGGTATATCCCAACCATACCTTCTGGGTAGCCAAAGAGTCCAGATAAGCACTCTCTTTATCCAAGTCCCCATTTGCATATTCTGCTGCATTTTTGGCATAATGTCTCGTTACAAACGAAAATGAGAGGTAATATGCACAAACCAATGTCAGCAAAATGGCAAAGACCCTTACAAATCCTTTGTTTTGCATTTGATTTTTTTTATTTTTATTTGTTAATTTCTTTTTATGGTCTTATTCAGCGTGCAAATATATGCTTTTTTTTCTTTATTTTCACAACAGACTCAATATAAATATCGAATCAAAAAAAAGAATAGTGAAAAACAATTATTTTTGTAACCAATCTTGAATGAGACGGGTCATATTTTGTATTATATGAAGGTGAAAGGTGAGGGTCACTTTTGAATGTATAACCTAATAAAAAACAAATCCGATGAAATCATTTACAAAAACAATTGCCGTATTATTTATTCTGGGACTGATTTTGCAAGCCTGTGTGATGGGAAATATCCGTGCCGTGCAAGGTAATGGAAAGTTGGTGAATCATGAATTTAAAATCAGCGATTACAAGGAAATTAACGTTTATGGGTGTGGTGATCTTATTTATGAATATAAGCCGGAAAAAGAACCTTATCTACAAATTTACACCGATGAAAATCTGGTGGAATATATCATCTGTGAATCTGGGAATGGCAAATTGACCATTAAAACCAAAGATAATATTAATCCTTCCAAATTCAAAATATACACTAACTCTTCAGAGATCAATAAGATTAGTGTAGCCGGTTCCAGTGATATTCATCTGAAAGGAGAAGTTAATGCAAAAAATCTGAATTTGTCGATTTCAGGTTCCGGAAATATTGTTTCTGATAGTTTATATTGTGATACGTTTTTTGTAGGAATTTCCGGCTCAGGCAGTGCAAAGCTCAAAGGAGTTGCGAATAAAGCTGAATTTAAGATTTCGGGTAGCGGAGATGTTCATGCATATGATTACAAAGTCAGGGATGTTATCTGTTCTATTTCCGGCTCCGGAGATATGGAAGTTTATGTGTCCGATAATCTGGATGTTAAAGTTAGCGGCAGTGGTGATGTAAAATACAAGGGAAGTCCACGAGTCAATCAGAAGGTTTCCGGATCGGGGGGAGTAAAAAAAGTAGATTGAAGGAATTAAAAATAATGAAGAATGAAGAATTGTTTTTTGTAAATTTTCAATTCTTCATTCTTCATTATTTTTAATTCTTCATTCAATAAAATTCTACATTTTGAGAGGTCAATGTTCCGTTATTTTCCAGATAACCCAAAGAGCTTAGCAATTCGACACTGATATTATCACTGGATTTTGTCACAACATTCGAACCTTGTAATATATGCACATGGGAGTTTGATTGTGGAATATATCCTGATTGCCAAGTGCTTGCTGTATTCCAATCTAATGGTGCAGACGAAATTTTCGGGATATCGGCGCCATACACACGAACCACAAACCGGTCGGCATAAGAACCTTTCTGTAAAGTAACACTATATTCATTTTTAAGTAGATTAACCCATTCGGCTTCCGGTTTTTCTTTATCCACCAGTTGAATAACTTTCATCGCTTTTTGCTCCATAACTTCCTCCGGGGAAATAGAAAAAGTGAATGTACCCGGATTATCAATCGTAATATGTATTTCTAGTTTGAAATCAACATAAAAATTTGAATACGGTTTATATTTTAAAACCAAAGGATCGCCATTGTCATCAGCAACAATCCAATAATTGTACGCCGCTTTTCCTGTTGTCATTTTTGCCGCATCGCCTTGCACATAATCACAATTTGACACTTTGGAGTTATCCATCCCGATATATACCTGTGGATACATTCCTTCCCGTGAAGCATTCTTCAAGGTTAAACTGAACAAATCAAGTTCTCCCTGTCCTTTGTAAGGTACATCTGCTTTGAGGTTCGTAGAAACAATAATAAATACGAACAGAACAATATAATTGATTTTTTTTAACATTTTCTTAAAATTAATAATTTGTTACCTTAACTACGTTATTCACACTACCATTAACTTTTACAATCAATGCTCCTTCCTGATTATTCAAAGATGTGACAAAGTCACTATCGGTTGATACCGCAGAAATCAATAATCTTCCAGCAACATCATATACTTTGATCTGATCGCCGGCTGAGATATTCTTAACAAAGAGTTGATGATGGCTTGTATAGATAATAACATTTTCTGTTTCAGCCTTATCTATTGATGTAGGCATCCTGCTTAATTCCAGTAAAAAACGATCTGTTGTATTAAACTCACCGGCAGAAAAACTATAAACATTTGTTAAAAGACTGGTGCGCAGATTTGTTTCTTTATCCAATAGCACTACAGATTGATAATAACCTGAATAATCAGGATTCATAGAAATCGTATATTCTCCGGCTTCTCCGGTTTTAACACCCAGTGTTATTGACCTGTATTCTTTTTTGGGAAGCATGTTAATGCAAAGCTCATCACCTTCAAGCATGCTCCAAAGCTGAGGAGTTTCTTTGTCCGGGGAGAAGAGTTTGGGAGCATCTTTATGGTAATCCAGATTTTCCGGATAGCTGTCACCCGTCACAATGCGAAGCCGGTCATTGTATTCCTTGCCATTAATCCAAAGACTAATGATGTCGAATTCTTGTTGCTCTTCAGAACGAAGATTTGAATTCTGGGCATTGGTGGTTACTCCGGTTACGCTGTAACCCAATGTTTTACCTGCCTGAACCTCATGTGTGAAGAATGAAATGTACGGAGGCATCGTAGTCGATTGTCCCAGACTGGTAGCAATTTCCTCATAATCCCTGGTAGTTTTATTATAGTAATACAAGAAACCACTGTAACCAAGGTTAGATTGGCTCATTGTATAATTTGATGTTGTCAAACCACCGACAAAGTTCCAACCCCAACTTTTAGATGTGGTGTATGACCCGGTATAAGTGTCATAAGATAAATTGATGGTTTTATTGGTAGTTACTGTAGAAAACAAGTTTGTAATATCGGAAGCCGGAAAAATGACTTCACGGTTCACCATTCCTTCATCCAAAGCGAAAAGATAACCTTTACCGGCAACTAAGGTAGACCCGGCAACAACATCTTTCCATGAATCGGCTATACCCGATTGTGCACGACTTGCAGCATCATATTCCATCATGTAATAATCATGATCATATATTAAAGATGGATTTCCGTCGGCAGCAGACTTGATATCGCTCATTTTAACAGAAAATGGGAAAGAAACATAATAATATTTCGTTCCATCCGCAAAAGTTTTACGAAGTTGTACATCCGAAGATGAAACTCCTGTGGTATTAACAATAGCAGTATTAGCTAACAAGCCATCATTATCATCATCGGATCTTAAAATTAAGCCTTTGGTTATATTCAAAGTTCCTTTGTTAACAATAATACCTTTACCTTGTGAAGCGCTGGCATTGAGTGTGATGGTTCCTTGTGAAGTCAAAGATCCCCCGTTGTTGATGCTCATCTGCTCATTAACCATCATTGAAGATTGAGCCGTCAGCAAACAAGAAGGGAATAGAAAAAGCAAAAAGGTTGTAATTTTTTGTTTCATATACATGAGTTTTAGAGTTGTAATACAAGAAGTGGGGGAGTACACTAAACTTGTAATTTAGTTAAATTTGTGAGATTTTTTTAAAACAAACCAAAATAAAATTCAAGGAAACAAAATTATAGGCATTCACTCCTTCATTCAAAATAATTCTCGTTAATAATTGTTATTTAACTATCTAACACACATTACGTTGCAGATTGTAAGAGGTGAAATTCATACAGTTATTTGTATATTTTAGAATAGTTATTTATATTTGGAAAATCAATAAAGTGTTTATTTTTACGTTTTACTTGCGTACAACAAAACGTAAAACTTTCACATGGATTTCATTCTGAAAATTAAAAAAATCTTTGATCAATGAAAAAACTAACAATCGCGTTTCTTTTTGTGTTTTTCGTGATTACACAAACAATTTTTGCTCAGGATATTATTGTTTTTCAATCCGGAGATGAGTTAAAAGCCCGTGTAGAACAAGTGGGCACCGAAAAAATTACCTATAAAAGGTTTGATAACCTGAATGGACCCAGTTACGAAGTTTTCAAATGGGATGTGTTTATGATCAAGTATGAAAACGGCACAAAAGATGTCTTTAATGACAATGAATTACCGCCACCACCACCCACTCCCATTTTCTACCCATCCAAAAAAGAACCGATGCTTTCATTGATGCTTTCGTTTCTAATACCCGGAGGCGGACAATATTATAATGGCGAATATTTAAAAGGAGGAATCATGACAGGCATCTGGGCTGCATCAATCATTGGAATGGTGGCTTGCGCTCAAGATAATTACGATTATTATTACGATGACTACTATTACTATCACGACCACTCTTCCAATGGAGCCGAAGTTTTTGCCGTTATACTTTTAGGTAATTACATTTGGTCAATGATCGATGCACCGGTTTCTTCCAGTAAAATCAACAAAAGAAATATGTTGAGCTGGAATGTAGGAAAAAATTCCACTTTATCACTAAAGCCTGATTTTCAAGTGGCTACTACCATGCCGATAGGGCAATCATTTTATTCTCCTTCGTTTGGGGCAAAACTGAGCCTAACCATAAAGTGAAGAATTAAGAACTAAGAGTGAAGAATTAAAATTGACTTTGTCAATTTTATCGTGTGTAAGCCAATTCTTAGTTCTTCACTCTTAACGATTGTTAATAGATAAATTATTTTTTCACGATTCATCCGAAAAATAATACCTTTGCCCGGAATAGTTAACATGTTAACGTTTGTTCGGATGAAAAAAACAATTATTCTTCTCTGTGTTGTCTCGCTTTCCAAGCTATTGACTGCACAAGTATCATCTTCTTATATTTCTACTGATCGTCTTTTTCTTGAAGCCAAAACAATGTTTCTTGATAAAAACTATGCGGGATGTATGAATAAATTGAGTGAATATAAATTGCTCAAAGTAAACCCCGGATACCTTCAGGAGATGGATTATTTATACGCTGCCTGTGCTTACAATCAAGGACGGAAAGATGCGGCGCTGTTGCTCAAAGAGTACTTGGAAAACTATCCCGACAATATCCACAAAGATGAATCGTACCTGATGATCGGTTCTGTCCATTTCTCTCAAAAAGATTATGAAAAAGCGCTGTTTTGGATGAAACAAGCAGATATGGACAGACTTTCTGTTTCCGATCAGGAAGATCTTGCCTACCGGATGGCATATTCCAATATGGAAGTAAGTAAAAATGATGAAGCCCGGAGATTATTTTCTCTTCTTAAAGATAATAGCAGTAAATACAAGGATGCAGCAAATTATTACCTCGGATACCTTGATTACAAAGAAAAGGAATATCAATCAGCATTGGCTGCTTTCGAAAAACTAAAAAACAATCCGGAATTCAAAGAATCGGCTTTATACTATCTGACTCAGATTCATTTTATACAAGGCCGTAATACACAAGCAATCAATGAAGGAGAAGCGCTTTTAAAAGCTTATCCCAACAGTCAGAACAATGCAGAAGTTTACCGTATACTGGGAAATGCTTATTACCTGGAAAATAACAGGCCTAAAACAGTTGAATACCTTAATAAATATGTAAAAACAGGAAAAGATCTGCAACGGAACGATTTATATATACTTGGATTATGTTACTATGAAGCTGGAAATTATACCGATGCAATCACTTATTTAAGCCAAAGCATAACTCAAAATGATGAAATAGGGCAAAACTCCTATTTATATCTGGGACAGGCATATCTGAAAACGAATGACAAAAAAAATGCCATCATGGCTTTTGAAGCGGCCTCCAGACATAATTATGACAAACAAGTGAAAGAAGCGGCAACCTATAATTACGCAATGCTTGTGCATGAAAATTCTGTCTCTGCCTTTGGAGAGTCGGTAACCATTTTGGAAAATTTCCTGAATGAATTTCCTGATTCGAGATATGCAGATAAAGTAAATGATTGTCTGGTTGATGTTTATTTGACCACCAAAAATTATGATGCAGCACTTGCTTCCATTGACAAAATAAGTCGCCCAGGCACTAAGATCCTGGAAGCCAAACAAAAAATATATTATCACCTCGGAACAGTTGCTTATGCCAACAATAATTTCAATGAAGCTATCGATTATTTTACAAAATCATTGAATACCGGAAATTATGCGATCAAAGAAAAAGCAGATTCAAGATATTGGAGAGCAGATTCATATTACAGATCAGGAAAATATACATTGGCAATAACTGATTATAAGTCATACATTCAAGACGGAGTTGCAGGAGATTCCCATCTTCTTACTTTAGCCGATTACAACCTGGGTTATTGTTATTTTAAGATGAAAGATTACTCATCCGCCCTGAATAATTTTTCTTCTTATATTAAAAAAGAAAGAGATTTTTCATTGTCCAGTCTGGCAGACGCTTACAACCGCCAGGGAGATTGTTATTTCAATGCCCGCCGTTTCAAAGATGCAGAAACATCATATGCCGATGCAGTCCGCATACAACCATCAACAGGCGATTATGCGATGTTTCAAAGCGGTTTTGTGATGGGATTGCAAAAAAACTATAAAGGAAAAATCGAGCAAATGGATAAGTTGATTGCGAAATATCCCGAATCATCTTACATCACAGATGCCATTTATGAAAAAGGAAGATCTTATGTACTGTTGGAAAATTCTTCTGCAGCCATCAAAACATATGAAGAATTAATCACAAAATATCCTCAAAGCGACAATGCAAGAAAAGCCGGAATACAAATCGGACTTTTATATTTTAACGATAACAAATTACAACAAGCTGCCGATGCCTATAAAAGCGTAATCAGCAAATATCCTGGAAGCGAAGAAGCAAGAGTTGCCATGCAAGATCTTAAATCAGTTTATCTGGAAATGGATGATATAAACGGCTATGCCCAATATGTGAAAAAATTAGGTGGAGAAGCCAAATTTGAACCCAGTGAACAAGATTCTCTGACTTATCTGGCGGCAGAAAAACAATTCATGAAGGGCGACATACAACAAGCTCAGAATTCTTTGAAAAATTATCTGCAAAGCTTTCCGCAAGGCGCATTCCGGACAAAAGCGCATTATTACCTGGCAAGTACCTATAACGACAGAAAAGATTATGTCAATGCAAAAAAAGAATATCAAACAGTTTTGGATGCCGGAGACAATGAGTTCACAGAACCATCATTGTTAGCATTTTCCGAAATATTGTATAATAATAAGGATTACGCAGGAGCATTACAAGCTTACCAACGTTTATCTGCCAAAACAGATAAAAAAGACCATAAAGAAACCGCTTTATTGGGAATTACCCGTTGTGCATTAAAATTAAACAAACCAGCAGATGTGATCAATGCATCTACTACATTGTTGAAAGATCCGGGATTGAGTCCTGAGATCAACGCTGAAGCAACTTACTCCAGAGCAAAAGCTTACTTATCTCTGAAAGAAGGAACAAAAGCAGTTGCCGATCTGAAAAACGTGGCAAAAGATACCCGTACAACATTCGGCGCTGAAGGCAAATACCTCTTAGCTCAATATTATTATGACAATAAACAGCCGGATAAAGCTGAAACAGAAGTGATGGACTACATCAAACAAGGGACTCCCCATGCTTATTGGATGGCCAGAAGTTTTATTCTTCTTTCGGATATTTCTATTGATAAAGGAGATAAATTTCAGGCTCAACAATATCTTGAAAGTCTCCAACATAACTACAAAGAAACAAATGACGATATAGAATCCATGATTCACGAAAGATTGGCTAAATTGCAGAAATAATAAACACGAAGACACAAGAAGATGAAATCAATATATATATCTATAATCATAATTTTGTTTGGGTTTTCTCTGAAAGCGCAAACCGGAAAAGACTCGACATTGAACCGGGAAATGACATTGGAACGCGAATATAATCCCACAATCAGGGATGCATCCAGACTGAATTTCCTCCCGGAAGTGAAAGAGCCGGTGGCCAACAAAAGTGTGGTGACTTTTTCTAGTTTCGCTATCCCTTTCAACGTACAGCCGTCTATTGTAACATTACCACCAAGCAAGTTATTCTCTGATCTGGCAAGTTCTTATAAAAAAGGATATTTGGTTGTAGGAGTCGGTCCATTCCTGAATGCGGAAATTGATTTGGGATACCGTTTTCTGGATACGGAAAAAGATCGTTTGGGAATTTATGTTTCCAATCGTTATGCTTCCGGAAAAATAAAATATGTGCA
Source organism: Bacteroidales bacterium (assembly GCA_031553435.1). Taxonomy (GTDB): domain Bacteria; phylum Bacteroidota; class Bacteroidia; order Bacteroidales; family Azobacteroidaceae; genus JAVBLQ01. The sequence goes on from JAVBLQ010000058.1 coordinate 11,570, forward strand.
GGACGATCAAAAACAGAAAATGAAAGTTAATGACACCTGGGCAGGGATCAATTACGAACACGATTTCAGCAACTTCATGTTATACACAGGTTTAAAATATACCTTTTCCGGATTCAATTATTATGGATACAGCATTCCCACTGTTTATTCTTATCCCGGAGCAGATAAAAGTATTGATCAAAACAACAACCTGATTGATTTTAATATCGGAGTAAATTCACAGAATCATGGACTATTCAATTATCTTGTTGATCTGGACTACTCTCATTTCAATCAGAAATATGCAACTTATAAAGGTATCAAAGGCCCTAAGGAAAACAGAGCTAAATTTAGTTGGGATTTGAATGTAAATTTGAGTGGAGAATCGAAAGCCGGATTAGGAGGAGCTATGAAAGTTTTTTCCTATGATACTACAGAGCCGGTAACATCTTCCTCAGTTCCATATTTTCAGGATTACAATGGCTTGACAGATTTTTCGTTACGTCCTTATTATGAGATTGAAGGCGATGTCTGGAAAGTACATCTGGGACTTCAATACTATTTCTCTTCTCATCTCGATCCGAAATCCGGTTTTGCCCCTGATATTGCCGCCGAATATCAACCGGTTGACAATACAGTCATCTATTTACTTGCCACAGGAGGTCTGAACGACAATGCATTTTCGCAGATATTTTATGAAAACCGCTATATTTCCCCACAATATCGTATAAAAGACTCAGCTACACCTTTAGATGCGACTCTCGGAGTCAGATACTCTTTCATAAATAGTTTTTGGCTGGATATTTTTACCGGTTATCGCTACACAAAACAAGAACATTTTTATATGCAGGAAAGTCCGCTTTACCTGACAGGCTCTGATTATACCCGCATTGCCGACAATCTGAGCGCCCCTGATTACCTGGATGCCAAAGTATTCAAAATCGGAGGAAACCTGAAATATAAATATACAAATACTTTCGAGGCGGAACTGAAACTCTGTTATTATAATTGGAGTGTTTCTACTGACGAAGAAGGACGTTCAAATCTGCACGCATGGAACAAACCTGATATTACAATAGATGTCAATGCAGGGTACAAATTTGAAATTCCGCTCAGATTAGACCTGGCATACCATTCGGAAATGGGAAGAAAAGCAAATGTTTTTGATCAGTCATCCTATCAGGTATTTGATATGAAAAATATCAATGAATTGAATTTTTCCGCAACATATTCACTCAGTGATGCGTTATCTTTTTATGCCAAACTGAATAATCTTTTGTGTCAAACATATGATCTTTGGTATGGTTACCCTGCTCAAAATGTAAATATCATAGCAGGTGTCAGTTTTAAATTCTAAAAATCAACCTTAAAAGTTAACAATAACATGCAAAAAAATCTTGTTATAGTAGAATCTCCGGCAAAAGCCAAAACCATTGAAAAATTTCTTGGCAACGACTATAAAGTTTTGTCTAGTTACGGACATATTCGTGATTTGAGGCCGAATGGCTTCAGTGTTGATGTCGCTAACAATTACAAACCCGAATATGTCGTTTCCAGTGATAAAAAAGAAATAGTCAGCAAACTTAAAAAAGAAGCTAAAGAAGCGTCTCTTGTTTGGTTAGCTTCTGACGAGGACCGCGAAGGAGAAGCCATTTCCTGGCACTTATTCGAAACTCTAGGTCTGGATAAAAAGAAAACCAAGCGAATTGTGTTTCACGAAATAACAAAAGATGCGATTCAACATGCGATTCAGAATCCGAGGGATATCGATTATAATCTGGTCGATGCACAACAAGCCCGCAGGGTTTTAGACCGGATTGTAGGGTTCGAATTGTCGCCTGTACTTTGGAAAAGAGTCAGACCTTCACTTTCCGCCGGGCGTGTACAATCTGTTGCTGTTCGCCTGATTGTTGAAAGAGAAAGAGAAATCAATCATTTCCAGACAGAAGCATCTTACAGGATTCGCGCATCATTTATTATTCCAGGCGAGTCGGTTTTGTTAAACGCAGAGTTGGCGCGGCGCATCAAAACGAAAGAAGAAGCCTTTGCTTTACTCGAACAACTGAAACAGGCTAAATTCAGCATCGAAGATATTACCACCAAACCCGTAAAAAAATCTCCGGCGGCTCCGTTCACAACATCTACCTTGCAACAGGAAGCTGCCCGTAAACTGGGATTTTCTGTTTCCCAAACAATGATGATCGCCCAAAAATTATATGAATCGGGATTTATCACTTATATGCGTACCGATTCCGTTAATTTGTCAACTTTGGCCATCGGCACTTCAAAAACGGAAATAATCTCCGCTTATGGTGAAAAATATGTAAAAACCCGTCAGTTTCAGACTAAAACAAAAGGAGCTCAGGAAGCGCACGAAGCTATTCGTCCTACCTACATGAGCAATCATACAGTCAAAGGAACTGCTCAGGAACAAAAATTATACGAACTGATCTGGAAACGTACCATTGCGTCTCAAATGGCAGATGCAGAATTAGAGCGCACCACTGCAACCATCAGTATCAGCAACAATGCAAAAGAAAAATTTGTTGCAACCGGAGAAGTGATAAAATTCGACGGTTTCCTCCATGTTTATCTCGAAAGCAATGACGATGAAAATGACGAAGGAGAAGAAGCCTTACTCCCACCCCTCAAAGTGAATATGCTTCTTTCATTGAAAGAGTGCAATGCAACGGAGCGTTTCACCCAACGTCCGGCCAGGTATAGTGAAGCCAGTTTAGTGCGAAAACTGGAGGAATTGGGAATTGGCCGCCCATCCACTTATGCTCCGACTATTTCTACTATTCAAAACAGAGGATATGTGATCAAAGGAGATAAGCCCGGCGAAGAAAGGGCTTATAACATCCTCACCTTGAAGGATAATAAAATCACGGATGCTACGAAAAAAGAAATCACGGGAGCAGATAAAGCAAAACTTCTTCCGACAGATATCGGAATCGTTGTCAACGATTTCCTTACCGAAAACTTTCCGGATATCCTTGATTTCGGTTTTACGGCTAACGTAGAAAAAGACTTTGACAATATTGCGGAAGGAGATACAAAATGGACATCTGTAATCGATGATTTCTATAAGGTTTTTCATCCGACAGTCGAGAAAACTTCCGCTCAAAAAACCGAATACAAGGTAGGAGAAAGATTATTGGGCAACGATCCGAAATCAGGTCGCCCGGTCTATGCTAAAATTGGCCGTTACGGACCTTTAGTACAACTCGGGCATGCAGATGAGGAAGAGAAACCTCAATTCGCTTCATTGATGAAAGGTCAATCCATAGAAACAATTACGCTGAATGAAGCGCTTAAGCTTTTTGAACTTCCGCGCGTGGTTGGCACCTGGGAAGGTAAAGATATCACTGCTGCTATTGGCCGTTTCGGGCCTTTTGTCAAGCATGGAAGCCTTTATGTCTCGATTCCAAAAGACTTGAATCCACTTTCAATCACATTGGAGGAGTCTATAAAACTGATTGAAGATAAAAAAGTCAAAGACGCCCAAAAGGTCATCAAAATTTTTGAAAATGATCCTGAAACTCAAGTCTTAAACGGTCGTTTTGGTCCCTATATCGTAAGTAAAGGAGCAAATTACAAAATTCCTAAAGGGAAAGTTCCGTCCGAATTAACTTATGAAGATTGTCTGGCAATTATTAAAGATGCACCGGATAAATCAAAGGCCAAAGGAGGAACAAAGAAAATTGCAACAACTAAGGAAAAAAAGGAGACTCCGGCTAAAACAAAAAAAGCTAAAACCGGTAAAAAATAAAGTTATAGCTTGAAAATAATTTAATTGGGGGATAAAGACCTGTCATCCCGCGCTTGACGCGGGATCTCCTGAAGAACTCAGGGGGATTGCGGGTCAAGCCCACAACGACAAAAAAGGCCTCCATTTTCATGAAAGCCCTTTCTCCATTCAGTTAATACTTTTATGATTTTTTTATCTGATCGATCGCTTCTTTAATCTTAGTATCGGTTGGATCCAATTCTATAACCTTAGAAAAGTTATCAATAGCATTTGTCTTGTCATTATTGATGTAATAGTAATAACCTAAATATTTATAACATTCAATCAACATACCTTCCTTTCCTTTAGGATTTGCCAAAAGAATCGACAATGCTTTTTCGTAATAAGGTTTAGCCAGTCCTTGTGTAGATTCAGGATCTAATAAAGAATTTACACGTGCTCTCCAGAAATATCCCAAGTAACTCTCGGCTGATATTTCGCTTACTTCTTTGAAGAGTTTATCAGCCATTGCCAAATATTCTTTACCTTTTGCAACGTCAGCATCAGAAGGAATCTGTCCTACTGCATCTGGTGTCATTTTACCATATCCGGCATAATAGCAAGTCCTTCCAAATGAAAATTTATCAGTTACACCTAAATCCGGTGTTGTATCTATATATTTTTGAAAATATAAGATAGCTTCATCATGACGTTCCAACTTTTCGTAAGCAGCAGAAATATCTTTGTAAATCTCTGTTTTTCTGGAATCTATAGACAATGCTTTCTCATAATTAACAATAGCCAGTGAGTCCTGCCCTTGTTTACTCAATAGATGCCCATAGTACAAATAATCCTGCCAAATAAATTCATCCTTATCTTTTTTGGATTCAAACAATTTAATCATTGCATCTGTGGCTTTCACATATGCACCTAATTCATAATTATTATATGCTTTCAAGCGATTCAAGATAAAATCATTCGGATTATTTTTCATTGCCAAATCAATTTCTTCCAGAGATTTTGCATATTCTTTGGAGAAATATAGAACCGATGCATATTTTTCATGCTCTTTTACAGGCATTCCCGGCTCTGTAATGAATTTCTCAAAACTTTCGATAGAGCTTTTATAGCGACCTAAAGCATAATAAATATTTGCAGCTTCCACATGTGCCGGAATATAATTCGGATCTATCGATAACAAATTAGTTACCAATGACAATGCCTGATCTTTGTTTACATTTTGGTAAACTCTGGTTTCTTTCAATAATGCTTCTTTGTTTTGTTTGTCAAAATAAATAGCATTTTCATATTTGGAAATGGCTTCCCCGTATTTTTCCTGTTTTTGTAAAAGATCACCTTCAACTATAAAAATCCCCGGGTAGTTTTTCTGAGCCTTATTGGCTTTTTCAAGCATTTCGGTAAGTTTTTCAGTTTGTCCTGCCAAGCCATAAGCTTTAGCTATAGTTGTATATACTTCCGGATTTTTTTTATCCAGTTTTATTGCCTGATCAAAAGATTGAGACGCTGCTTGCAGGTTATTTTTCAATAAAGCAATCTTGCCTTCTCCAACCAATGCAAATGCATTAGTCGGATCCAATTCCTGAACTTTTTTAAAATAATAAGATGCAGAATCCAGTTTATTTTCAATCAGATAAACTTCTCCCAAATAATACGAGCTTTCGGCTGTGGCTCCTGAAGTTTTCTCACTACCTAATAAATAGTATTTAGCGGTTTCATACAACTCTACACGAAAAAACTCAATGCCTTTACTTATCTGGGCAGAAAGACCACTTGTCAGCCCAAAGAAAATACTGCTTGTAACTAGTAATTTTCTATAATTCAGTTTCATGGTTTATTTTTTATTTTTTATTAATTGTCTCTTATATTAACGATTCTGAAAGGCTGTGTGGCAGGTACCAATCCTGATTTAAGTATAATCCGCTGTCCACGATCTCCGGTAATAAAAGAAGTAAAACCAGATGATAATCCTCCCTTAGGGTCATTCAAAATAATATATACATCTCTTGTCATTGGGTATTGTCCTGTAGCAATGTATGCCTGATAAGGCTTATAACTATTAGATTCATCTGGTTGAGATGAACGGCTAACTGCCATTACTGTTACTTTTTCATGAAAACTCATACGGGTTGAATCTTTTACATTTCCAACCCAGTTAACACCTATAATACCTAATGAATTAATATCTTGACTCACATAATCAACCACCTCACTATTCTTCTTTTGCGCGTGAAGTTCAGAATATAATGGTTTTCCCCGACAAATAGAATCAATCGCATAGCGCACAGTTCCCGAATTTTTATTATCGAAAACAACATTTATTTTTCCTAATTTAGATTTAGGATTTAACTCTTTCCAATCCTTGATTTCTCCTGTAAAAATCTTTTCTATTGTTTGAAGATTTATGATAGAATCAGGATTTTGTTTATTCACAATTAAGGCAACAGCATCTGTTGCTATTTTGATTGAACGGGGAAATTTCTTTTGCGCATTAAATGTCTTTATTTCCTCGTCTGCTAATGGTTTTGAAATGACAATAAACCGTACACTATCTGTATACAACATCTGAAGTGCATCAACCTCGCTGGTATATATCGGCATTATTCCGGTTTGAATATAGATAGCTTCAAATACATCGATTTCTTCTTGTATAATGGGTTGGAAACATTCATCCGCAGCAATCTGTATTAAACCCGAGGTCATAGTATCCTGCCATTTTTCATCTTTTTTAGTTTTGTTGTTGCAGGAAGTTATTACTAAGGAGGCAAAGATAATGATAAGAAACGTCTTCATAGTTTTCATTCCTTCATTGATTTTAGTTTTCTAATAGCACGATATACACGAAAAACACCATATATCGCCAATAAGATACCAAAAGGTATGCGGAAAACAGCAGCTATATTTTCAAAAATTTTTGTAGCTATCAGTATGTATGCCATGCATAAATACAATACAGACATCAAACTTTCAAAGATACAGATGATTACGTAACGTCCGTCTACCTTTTGGTTATCTTTATCATTCATAAATTAATTCACTATTGTAACTGGAATCGTACGGGTAGTGAGAAATATACCGGAACAGATTTACCGTTTTGTTTTCCGGGAATCCATCGTGGCATTGATTTTACTACTCTTATTGCTTCTTTATCACAACTGGATTCAAGACTACGAACTACTTCTATGTTAGAAATCTCGCCATCTTTTCCAACTACGAAACGAAGAACTACACGTCCTTGAATTCCTTGCTCAGCAGCGATAACCGGATATTTAAGATTTTTACTTAAATAAGACATCAACTCTTTGTCGCCACCAGGGAAACTAGGCATAACTTCTGCAACCTGGAAAGGCTTTTCAACTTCTGCTACAACGACTTTATTTTCTTTCAAGTCTGCAATATCTACTGCATCAGCATCAGTTGATCCTTTTACATCGGCTACGGAAATTTGAGCTTTTGTATCCTTCAATTCATCAACAGTTTTCATTTCATCTTCCTCTTTTACATCTTTAGCAATAACAGGAGGAGTAAATTTTACTGTTTCTTTCAATTTCGGAGGTTCAGGAACTGTTTCTTGTTTGATTTGATTTTCAGGTTTTGTTTCCTGAAGTTGTTCCAAATTAGATAATTGGGCAGCAATGTCAATTGTATCATCTTGCGCTTTTTCAGGCAATACAAATTTCAAGAACATTGGTAGCACAACCATCCCAATACATAAAAAGATAACAATCAATAATGCTTTAAGGTGTCTTTTTGAAGATGTTTTACGGAGATAAAAAGCCCCGTATTTTTTATTTTTACCTTCAAATATTATATCGCACCACGCATCTGACGTCAAATTTACATCTTGTACCATTTTTTTTATTTTATTGGGTGATACGAATAATTTACTTATCAGAAGTACCTACTGCTGCATGTCCCTTTGTTTCTAAGTTTTTGATCAGGAACTCATCAGCTTCAGTAAAATCCACTACAGCATATTTACCTATATTACATACAAGCATTTCATCCAGAGCATCAACAAGACCTTTGTAAGAAGCTTCATCGGTTGCTTTAATCATTATCTGAGGAGCATTTTTATTTGCTCTTGCTTCTGCTGACAATTTTTTAAAGTCATCTTCTGATATTTCCTTCTTAGTACGTCTTTCTTTTAGCTCGTTAACTTGATTAACCACTTCTGCGTTACGCCCCAAAAGCACTTTACGCAAGCCTTCTGCCGTAAAATCAGTTTCAACTAAAGATGTATAATCTTCGTAATTAGGAAATCCAAAATAATAGAAAACTTTATCTTTATCCAAAAGGATTGTTATTGCTTTCTTTTCATCCACTTTCGTTATATCTTCCGGAGTCGTTTTCTCTCTTGAAGGCATACTGATCTCCATTGTCTGAGGTTTGCTCAAAGTTGTACAGAACATAAAGAATGTGATCAAAAGCATGTTCATATCCACCATAGGTGTAAAGTCCACACGCAATGTGATTTTCTTCTGTTTAACTTTTTTCCCTTTTTCATGTCCACCGCCACCGGTATCTATCGAAGCCATAATTTATTACTTTTTAAATGTTTATAATTAAGTAACCCATTACGATTCCGCAGCAGATTTGAGACTTGTAATCAGGTTAAACCTGTTTATTCTCATTTCCTGAAGCGATCCCATTACTGTTTTAATGGTAGAATAGGGTGTAGTTGCATCTGCTTTGATAGCAATAATTAATTCAGGATTAACTTCCCTAGCTCGTTGTACCCAGTGTTTGAATTGGTTATCAACGCTATCAGTCGGAATTCCAAGAGTCTTGAGCATTTCATCTTGTTTATCATTGGATAAAGCAAGAAATGCTTTCATCTTTGTTATCGGAGCTCCAAATGAAGGTTTTAATCCAAACTGATAGAGTTCTTGATCTGTGAACGTTATCTGATAATCATTGCCTACTTCTTTTAATACTTTCATCTTGTCTTCTTGTTTGTCAAGAGACATGAAAACCTTTCCATCAGGGTCAACGAGAACTGTCAGGATATTGGTTTCCGGTATTTTTATATCAGAGACAGACCCGGGAGTTACAACTTGTACCGGCTCTTTTTTGATAAATGTAGATGTAAGCATAAAAAAGGTAAGCAAAAGCACAGTAACGTCACTCATCGCTGTCATGTCGATGAATGTACTTTTCCTTTTGACTTTTACTTTCGGCATAGTGCAATCTTATTATTTGCTATGCTTAGCAGCATAAGTTTGTACAATAGAGAATCCCATTTCATCAATAGCATAAGTCATGTTATCAATTTTACCGGTAAAGAAGCTATAAGATATGATAGCCAAAGCACCGGTTGCAATACCTAAGGCTGTATTGATAAGAGCTTCAGAGATACCAGTTGCCAAGGCAACAGAGTCAGGAGCACCTGCATTTGCCAAAGCAGCGAATGAACGGATCATACCTAATACGGTTCCTAACAATCCGAAAAGTGTTCCCAAAGTAGAGATAGCTGCAATAACCGGAAGATTTTGTTCCATAGTAGGAAGTTCCAATGCAGTAGCTTCTTCTATATCTTTTTGAATAGCTAACAATTTTTGTTCTTTACTTAGGTCTTCGGTTGATTTTTCCATATCTTCATATTTCTTCAAGCCGGCAGAAACAACAGCAGCTACAGATCCTTTTTGTTTTGTACAAAGATCATCAGCACCTTTAATATCACCAGCTTCAAGGCGTTCTTTCACTTTAGCAACGAAGTTAATGAGGTTTCCTTTTCCTTTAGCTTTGTTAATTGCAAAAAAACGTTCAACGCTTAAGGTTAAAACAGTAAGTAACAAGGTAATAACAATTACAACGTTAGGACCTCCTTTGTAGATTGTTCCCAAGTAATCTCCAGGTATCGGGTGGTTATTGCGATCGCCTTCCATAAAGTGAGATGGGTCACCGAATACAAATCGCCAAACAACAAATGCAATAATTGCACAAACGAACACAACAATACCAGCAGAGACTCCACGAGATTTACCCTTTACCTCTTTTTTGTTTCTTGTTTCCATAGATAGATAAAAATTTGTTTTTAAAATATTAACTGATTAAAATGGTATTAAAATTTAACTTTATTATTAAATTCTATGAGTTAGAACTAATTAACACAAATACTTATTGTTAAGGTTTTATCCCTTAATTAATTGCAAATGTGGTAGTTTTTTTTCAAAGAAAAAATTTTCTCTCAATTCTTTAGAATATTGTCACAAAGTTAGGGAAAAAACTTTAAAATGAAAGCTTTTCCGTCTTAAATAAACGGAAAAGCTCAAAACATTGATGTATTTAATGATATAATTTTTGTTAAATTCCCAAATTAAGTTGATCAATGTAACCGTAAATTCCGCTGATAAATCCAATGATAATTATGCCTGCAACACAGATTCCTAGACTTATCCGGTTGTATCCGTCACAAGAAATTTTTTCAATGGGATTATCTGATTTTTTGATAAACATCGCTTTTATAATCAATAAATAATAGTACAGAGAAATTACAGTATTTAACAATGCAATGAAAACCAACAAATATTCTTTTTGCTCAGCCGCTGCCGCAAATATGAAAAATTTACTAAAAAATCCTGCAAAAGGAGGAATTCCTGCCAATGAAAAGACTGACAGCATCATGATAAAACTTAACTTCGGATTTGTTGTATATAAACCATCGTATTCATCAATATTTACCTTTCCTGTTCTGGATTCAATGGCTGTAATAACCCCGAACGCAGCAAGATTGGAAAATATATAAACCAATACGAAATAAATGGTAGCTGTCATCCCTTGAGGAGATCCGGAAATGATACCCAACAAAATATATCCGGCTTGTGAAATTGAAGAAAAAGCAAAGAAACGTTTGATGTCTTTTTGACGGATGGCAAATAAGTTACCTAATGTAATAGTAATAACTGCTGACCACCAAAGTATAGGTTCCCAGATATTAGCAATATTTGCAAATGCTTTCTGAAGAACGATAATCAAAGTGAAAGCTGCCGCTCCTTTGGATACCACAGAAAGATAAGCAGTCACGCTTGTAGGAGCTCCCTGATAAACATCTGCCGTCCATAAATGGAATGGAACCAATGATATTTTGAATCCCAATCCGCTGAAGAAAAATACAAATCCCATGATCAACATCGGAGTTGCAGAAATTCCTTGCGCTATATCCGAGAAATATAATGTTCCTGCAGATCCGTATATAAAAGAAACTCCAAACAATAAAATTGCTGAAGATAAACCGGCAATTAAAATATATTTAGCTCCTGCTTCAGCAGAATTATTTTTATATTTATCGAAAGCGGCCAATGCTGCAAGCGGAAGAGAGGCCATTTCCAAACCAATGTATAACATTACGAAATTTCCAGATGAAATCATGAAATACATTCCCAACAAAGTAGATAAGGTAATAGTAAAAAATTCACCTCTTTTATGAACGGTACCTTCGCTTTTTAACCAATTATTTGTCTGTAATAAAACAATCAGAGTGCCGATATTCAGTACATTTTTCATTATTGCAGTAATAGGAGTGCTGACAAACATTCCTCCAAAAGCAGTTCCGAGAGGTGACGGGTATATAATTCCAAATGCCGTATGCAACAAAAAAGCTATACAAGCCAATGGTTGAAAATATTTTTTACATTCTTCCGAAGCAAAAATATCAAAACATAGCAACAGTACAAATACAATTGTTAAACTAACTTCTTGTTGCATTAATAAAAAATTGCTGTAATCCATATTTGTTAAATTGCTAATTTTTCAATGATTGGTTGAATACTGGCAGAGATCAATTCTGTTAATCCTGAAGGGAAAAGCCCGATAGCTGCAATACAGACAATCAGTCCGACAGCCGAAACTTTTTCGTACCAGGCTGCATCGGTCAAACCCAAATGGTGTTCGTCCTGAACCGGACCATATAATATTTTTCCAACCGTGCGAAGGATGTAAACTGCCGTAATTACGATAGAACAACAGGCTACAATAGTGAATACACGATGAAACATATCATCATGTTGGAATGAACCTACAAAAATCGTCATTTCGGCAACAAATCCGCTCAATCCGGGAAGACCCAAGGATGCCAAACCGGCAATCACATAACAAACCGAGGCAAAAGGCATAATCTTCATCAAACCTCCCATCTCGCGTATATCACGAGTATGTGTTCTTCCGTATATCAAACCGATCAGGGCAAAGAACAAGGCTGTCATCAAACCATGTGAAACCATCTGCATAATAGCTCCGGTCATTGCCGTCTGGTTCATCATCAGAATAGCAAAAAGTACTAATCCGCAGTGACTCACAGAAGAATAAGCATTGATATATTTCAAGTCATTTTGTACTACGGCTCCAAATGCACCGTAAACTACACTTATTCCGGTTAATATCAGGAATATCCATCCTAATTCATGGGCTGCTTCAGGCATCAGATACATGGCTACACGGAAACATCCGTAACCTCCCAGTTTCATCAAAACGCCTGCGTGAAGCATAGATACCGCTGTGGGTGCTGAAGCGTGACCATCAGGCGACCATGTATGGAATGGGAATAATGCGCCCAACACTCCAAAACCCAGAAATGTTGCGGGGAATATCCAACGTTGATATTCTATCGGTATATGTAATTTGGCTATTTCAACAATATTCATACTGGTATGTCCGGATGCATAATAAATACCTAATATTCCTACCAATAGAAATGCCGAACCTCCCATTAACATCAATGTCAGTTTCATGGCTGAATATTCTTTCTTTCCGGTTCCCCATACTCCGATAAGTAAGTACATCGGGATCAAGGCTACTTCATAGAACAGAAACATGGTAAACAGGTCTAATGAAATAAAGAATCCAAAAACTCCAATTGACAACAGGCAGAACCATAAAAAGTATTCTTTTGCCAAATCCATATTCCAGGAAGAAAAGACTCCTGTAAATACAATTACGGATGAAAGAATCAACATCGCTACCGAAATGCCATCCACTCCGACTGTATAATGAATATTTAACGGGGCATACCAAACAACATCGGATACGAATAACATTCCTTCCGGCGTTATTGCTCTTGCCTGCAAAAACATACACAAAAGATATGCGGCAAGTCCCAGTAATATTGTGGAACCAGTCACCATAATGGTTCTTATTGTGCGTATATTGTTTGTCAAAAACAATCCGCCCATCATCAGGAAAGGAACCAGTACAAATAATGATAAGAAATTCATATTTTGATGTTATAAGAACAATACTAAACTTGCAATAACTAAAACACCGATCACAAATATCCATGCATAAGCTTGGATATATCCGGATTGCAATCCTTTGGTATCGGATGAAATACGTTGAGTAGTCCAAGCGATTCCATTCATGAATCCGTCAACTACATGCCTGTCAAACCATGCTATCGGCATACAGATACATTTGAAAACGAAGCTTTTGGTAATAAACATCCAAACTTCATCCAAATAGAATTTATTAAGTGTCACTTTATATAATCCACCCAAAGATTTTGCAATCTGAGCCGGTTTGTCACTACCTTTTCTATATAATACTGCTGCCAATCCTATTCCAACCAGAGCAACTATGATACTAGGAATCCCCACACCAAACCAATCAATATGAGCTTCGAAAGGCATTCTGTCTGCAGTGATCATTTCAGGAAAATGAATGAATCCTGTAAAGACGGTAAATACTCCCAAAATAATCAAAGGAACAGACATTAATGCCGGAGATTCATGCGGTGCATGATGAGCATCGTATTCTTTTTCTTTTCCATGAAAAATATTGAAATAAAGACGAAACATATAAAAAGCCGTAAGACCTGCAACCACATATAATACTCCAAATAATAACGGACTATGATGCAAAGTTGCTGCCAATATTTCATCTTTACTGAAAAATCCTGATAATGGCCAGATACCTGCAATGGCGACACAGGCAATTAAGAATGTCCAACGGGTAATCGGCATATATTTTTTCAGATTTCCCATATCTCCCATTTCATTGCTGTGAACCGCATGAATTACCGAGCCGGCTCCAAGGAATAACAATGCTTTGAAAAATGCATGAGTAAACAAATGAAACATAGAAGCCATGTAACCCAAACCATCATGACCATCGTATCCTGAAACACCTAAGGCTACCATCATGTAAGCAATCTGGGATATGGTAGAAAATGCCAAAACACGTTTTATATCTGTTTGTGTAATTGCAATTACTGCGGCAAATAAAGCCGTAAATGCACCTACATAAGCAATCATCTCCAATACTCCGGGAGCAGCGAAAAAATAAACCGGGAATAACCTCGCAACCAAATATACTCCGGCTACAACCATTGTAGCAGCATGGATCAACGCAGAAACCGGTGTAGGACCTTCCATTGCATCCGGCAACCAGATATGTAGAGGGAACATGGCCGATTTTCCGGCACCTCCCATAAAAATCAAAGCTAAAGCCCAAGTTGTTGCAGATAGGCCCATGAAAGCCATCCCCTGATTAGAACCTAATACCAATGCTGCCTTATCAGCAGTGAGCATTCCGAAATCAAATGTTCCGGTACAATAGGAAAGGATTAGAATCCCTATCAAAAAACCTAAATCAGCAAAACGAGTAACAATAAACGCTTTCTTGGAAGCTGCAACAGCCGATGGTTTGGTATAATAGAATCCGATGAGTGAGTAAGAAGAAACTCCCACTAATTCCCAGAAAATATACATTTGGAAGATATTGGTTGCAACAACCAATCCCAACATGGAAAAGCTAAACAAGGAAAGGAAAGCATAATAGCGTTGAAAACCTTTTTCTCCATGCATATAACTCAAACTGTAGATATGCACCATCAACGAAACCGTTGTAATAACAACAAGCATCATTACGGAAATAGGATCTAACAAAATGCCCAGATCGATATGCAATTTATCTGTGAAACGTAACCATTCGAACGAAACAGGAATAATTTCCTTATAAACTCCATTCACATTGCCTGCTCCGAAAAAATACTGACAAGCTACCGTATATGAAAGTATTGTGGCAAGGGCCATCCCCATTGTTCCGATAATTCCGGCCAATTGAGGTTTCATTTTATGCCCTGTAAGTCCCAACAACAGGAAAAAGAATAAAGGAGCGACTATGATTAATAATGTATATTCCATATTTTCAATTTTTCATTCTGTTGACGTTTCCTACATTAATATTGCCTATATTTCTGTAAATATTGATGATGATTGCAATGGCAACAGCAGTTTCTGCAGCCGCAATGGCAATGATGAACAGAGAGAAAAACATGCCTTCCATTCCGTTAGGAAATAAATAACGGTTGAATACGCAGAAATTGATCACCACAGCATTGAGCATCAATTCCATAGATATAAGCATTGCCAACATATTTTTTCTGACAATGAATCCATAGACTCCTGCAAAAAACATGATGATACTTACTACTAAAAAATGTTCCATTGGGATATTCATATTTTTTCCTCCTATCTTTTGCGTGCAATCAAAATTCCTCCGATGATACAAGCTAACAACAAGACACTCAACGCTTCAAATGGCAACAGATATTGATATTTGTCCATACCCATTAATCCATGACCGATTGCTTTCATGTTGATTTCCGCTTCCGGAGCAATATTTGAGACATTGAATGTTTGTTTTAAAAGCACAATTGCCGTAACTATAATTCCGGCAACTACAGTAAGTCCGGCCCATATGGCTCTTTTTTTACTATTATTTTCAATGGTATCGCCTTTCTGACTCGTCAACAATATCGCAAAAACGTATAAGACGACAATACCCCCTGCATACACCGAAATCTGAACGGCAGCAATAAAGTGATAATTTAACAATAAATAAAGGCCTGCGGATCCGATCAATACAAATAACAAATAAGTTGCTGCCCGCAATATTTTTGTAGATGTTACAGCCAGGATAGAACAGACAATCATAAAGATTGCGAGTGAATAAAATATAACTAAAGATGCTGTTGTTTCCATATTATTAATTAAAAATGGAGAATGGAAAATTGAAAATGATTTTAAGATGTTGCTTCTTCTTTTTTCTCTTTTTTGATTAAAGATGATCCCGGTTTATTCAATTGTCTGACAAGTTTTCTTTGTGTGAAAGTTGAATGTTCGAAATCAGGAGACCAATCAATGGCATCTTGCGGACACGTTTGCGTACACAATCCGCAAAAAATACAACTACCTATATCATATATATATTTGTCCAATACTCTTTTTTCTTTTCCGGTTTCCGGATCAATCTCTTTTTTTACAAGTACCTGAATGGTTCCGTTAGGACAATTGTTGGCACAGATCTGACAAGCTGTACAATGATGTTGATTATTTGCATCGTGAGGCATTATCAACTGTCCGCGAAAACGTTCAAATTTTTGTTTTGTCTTTCTGTTTTCCGGATATTGTTCCGTAACTTTCGGACGAATCATATTTTTCATGGTAATAACCATTCCTTGTATCAGGCGGTAAATACCTACAAATATGTTCTTTATGTAATTAATCATCTCAATTCGTAATTCTTAATTCGTAATTCTTAATTTTATATCACGCACAATGCCATCAACAGAATATTGATCAAACTGATCGGCATCAATATCTTCCACTCCAGATTCAATAACTGGTCGATACGTAAACGGGGGAATGTCCATCTTACCCACAAAGCAAAAAACACGCATGCGAATGCTTTTCCAAAAAACCAAATGAATGACGGGATTACATCCATCCAACCATTAAATGCTTCCCAACCGGGGATATGTAAAGGCATCCATCCTCCGAGGAACATGGTAGTAGCGATAGACGCTACAATGAACATGTTCATATATTCGGCAAGGTAGAAAAACCCGAATTGTATTCCCGAATATTCTGTGTGATAACCTGCCGTCAATTCTGATTCGGCTTCCGGAAGGTCGAACGGACCACGATTTGTCTCGGCATGTCCGGCAATCAGATAAATGAAAAATGCGATGAAAGCAGGAACATGTCCTTTGAAAATAAACCACAAATCTGCTTGTTGTGCAACAATTTCCGATAATTGCATGCTTCCGGACAAAATCACTATGGTGAGCAAAGAAAGTCCGCAGGACAATTCATAACTGATCAACTGAGCGCCACTTCGCATAGCCCCGATCATGGTATATTTGTTATTACTTGACCATCCTGCCAAAAGAATCCCTACAACTCCAAGAGAAGAAATCGCCAATAAATAAAATACACCTATGTTGAAGTCTATAGCTTGTATGCCTTTCGCAAACGGAATTGCTCCGAAAGTACAGACAGATGCAACAATTACAAGAAATGCGGCTATTCTGAACAAAAACTTATCGGCTCTGTCGATACTGATCAACTCTTTCAACAGAATTTTGATCATATCCGCCACACTCTGTAACAAACCTAAAGGTCCTACACGCGTAGGCCCCAAGCGGCATTGAAAGAATGCGCAAATTTTCCGTTCCGCATATATTAATAAGAGTGCAAGAACCGCATAAGCTGTTAATATTGCGACTCCGACCAATACAAATTCAGTGAATAAAGCCCAATCACTGCTCATGTATTGCCGAAGGGTCTGATCAATCCAACTGGTTATATCTGTAAGACTATTCCACATAAGTTATTCTATTTATCTGTCAATACAGGGAATTACATAATCTAAAGACGCTCCGATCATAATCAAGTCTGCTACTTTTGTTCCTTTGGCAACGGTATCCAATGAGCCTGCCAAGGTAAGACTCGGAGAACGGAATTTAACACGATACGGATTTTTATCTCCTTTACTTTGAATATAAACATCAAACTCTCCGCGAGCGCCTTCCACACGTTGGAAGAATTCACCTTCAGGCAAACGGATGATTGCTTTTGTCTTTGCAGCATAATCTCCTGCCGGAATATTATCTATGAGTTGTTCGATAATCCGCAAAGATTGCTCTATTTCATCCAAACGGGCATAATATCTGTCGAATGTATCTCCACCACTGCGTAACACTTCTTCAAAGTTTACATGTTTGTAAGCTGCATAAGGAGCGATCTTGCGGATATCATTGTGCCAGCCGGAAGCTCTTCCGCTTGGACCTGTTACCCCGAAAGAAATAGCTTTTTCTTTGGAAATATGTCCGATGCCATTCATACGATCTGTAGCAATCGGATTTCCGGAGAAAAGGATGTGATGTTCTTTCAACATCTTTCTCATATATGGAATAAATTCCTTAATCTTTTTCTGGAAATTAGGATGAATATCTTGTGAAACTCCACCGATAACATTATAGTTAACCATCAGACGTCCTCCAGCGGTTTCTTCGAAGATATCCATGATTTTTTCACGGTCTCTCATTCCGTAAACGAAAGCGGTGATCGATCCCATGTCCATACACATACATCCCCATCCTAATAAGTGAGAGGCAATACGTGTTAATTCATCAAAAATAGTGCGGATGTAGTGAGCACGTTCGGGCACTTCCAATTCCAGTGCGTTTTCGCAACATAAAGCGAATGCATGGCGGTTCATAGTACCTGAAAGATAATCCAAACGATCTGTTAAATGCAGTATTTGAGGATAAGTGTAGCTTTCGCACATTTTCTCTATTCCTCTATGTATATATCCGAAATTCGGATCGATTTTCTTCACGATTTCCCCATCCAATGAAACGCGCAAATGAAGTACACCGTGCATAGAAGGGTGTTGCGGACCGAAGTTTACAACATATTCCTGTTCACCGAACAAGGGTTTGTGATTTTCGACAACTTCACCCATTTTAAGGTCAAGTGTCACCACGTCTTCCATTCTCCGGATACTGTCATTTTCCAGAGGAATGGGATTTATTTCAGGATTCGGATCATAATCTTTTCTTAAAGGATAACCTTTCCAGTCTGTGCGCAAAAATAAATGGCGCATATCCGGATGGTTAATAAAACGAATGCCCAGGAAATCATAGACTTCGCGTTCATACAAATTGGCATTGTCCCACAAATCTGTTACGGAAAATAATTGCGGATTTTCTCTGTCAGTCGTATTCGTCTTTAATACAATGAGATATTCGGGGAATTGCGTACAGTTGAGATAGTATGTTACTCCTAAATTATCGACATTGTCTGTACCGATCAAGTCAATCAGAAAATCAAGAGGGAATCCCTGAAGGTATCTGAGGGTATGAGCAACTTCATGTAATTTATCTTTGGAAACACTGATTGTCAGTGTGTTTCCTTTTTCGGTAAAAGTATCCGGAGCTATTTCCGAAAGCTTCTTTTTAATGATCTCCATTGCCTGTTTTTTCCGTTAATTCTTTTTCAATATCAGTTGTCTCGGGTTGATTCGGCAATTTGAAGAAATTCTGAACCTTTATTTTTCTTGCCATTTGCATCATACCGTAAAGCATAGCATCGGGTCTGGGCGGACATCCCGGAACATACACATCGACCGGAATTATTTCGTCAACACCTTTTACTACATGATAAGAACTTTTGAAAGGTCCTCCGGAAATAGCACAGCTTCCAACAGCCATTACATATTTCGGTTCTGCCATTTGATCATATAATCGCTTAAGGACAGGAGCCATTTTGTGTACGATTGTTCCGCAAACAAATACAACGTCTGCTTGTCTCGGACTGTTACGGGTTACTTCCCATCCGAAACGGGCAAAGTCGGTGCGGGCGGCACCCACGCACATAAACTCAATACCACAACAGCTTGTAGCAAAAGTTAAGGGCCAAACCGAGTTGGAACGTCCCCAGTTGATAAAATCATTGATTTTACCGACAAATATATTGACTCCGTTTTCGCGTAATTCTCTTACATATTCTTCGAGGTATTCATTTTCATTGAAATCCTCGTATTTCATGTTGCGAATGTATATGTCTTTTACTTCCATTTCAATGCTCCTTTCTTCCAAGCATAAGCCAGACCCAAGGTCAGGATTATTAAAAAGAATAATACTAAAAATAATCCGTCTTTACCCAAATCTTTGGTGATAGTGGCCCATGGAAATAATAAAACGGTTTCCACGTCAAACACAAGATAAAGGATGGCGAACAAATAATAACCTACGCGAAACTGTATCCAGGAAGTACCCCGTGTAGGAATACCACATTCATAAGGCTCTCCCTTATGCGGATTATCGGAATGAGGCGCTACCCACTTGGCAATAACCAAAGCTGCTATCACCAAAAAGAGAGCTGTAATAAAAACCACTAAAAATAAAGCGTTACTACTCATGATAGTTTGTTTAACGTTGAAGGCCGAACGCTTAAGATTTTTTATATAAATTAAATAAAAACCTTAAACATTAAACCTTTTTTTGCTTTCGGGCGCAAATGTAAGAAACATTTATCTTACGACAAATTAATTTAAGCAAATTAATCAAACTTTTCCCACTTGATTATTTCAGACAATAATTTTCTGGGATTTTTTTCCATTGTAATTTCGTTATCTGATGGATAGCCTATAGGAATAATAGCAACAGGATGGATATGTCCGGGAATATTGAAATATTTTTTACACAAAGCAGCATCAAAATTACAAACCCAACAAGTGCCCAAGCCTTTTTCTACGGCAGCAAGGCAAATATGTTCGATAGCTATGGAAACATCTATGTCACAATGATCTTTACCGTCGAATTTTCGTTTCCATGATTGCGAAGTATCTCCACAGGCAATGATATAAACCGGTGGAGTTTTGAACCAGTCGCGCGGATAACATTCATACAATTTTTCTTTGCCTTCAGGATTTGTAACGACAATAAAAATCCAGGGTTGAAAATTAACCGCCGAAGGAGCCAAACGGGCGCATTCCAACAGATAATTGAGTTTTTCAGGTTCAACTTTTTGAGAGGAATAGCATCTGATCGAACGTCGTGCAATCACAGTTTCAAGGAATGTCATATTTGTTCTTCTATTTTATAATGGTTTCTTTCCGGTGCATTTCGCGAAACAATTTCTCCTAAAAAACCTGCCAGAAACAGTTGAGTCCCTAATATCATGGTGGTTAACGAAATATAAAAATAAGGAGAATCTGTAACTAAAGGAGCTCTCAAGCCCTCACATATAGCAATAATCTTATTGGCGCCGACAACAATTACGGATACTAGTCCGATTAAAAACATCAGACTTCCCAATATTCCGAAAAAATGCATAGGTTTTTTACCGAATTTGGATAAAAACCAAAGGGTCATCAGATCGAGGTAACCATTAAAAAAGCGGCTTACGCCAAATTTGGATTTCCCATATTTACGTGCCTGATGATGTACAACCTTCTCTCCTATCTTATTGAATCCTGAGATTTTCGCCATATAAGGAATATAGCGGTGCATGTCGTTATATATCTCAATGTTTTTTACTACATCTTTTCTGTAGGCCTTTAACCCGCAATTAAAATCATGCAGTTTGATTCCCGATATTTTCCGGGCTGAAGCATTGAAAAGTTTGGTTGGCAGTGTTTTAGTGATGGGATCATATCGTTTTTTCTTCCAACCGGAGACTAAATCATATCCGTCTTCGGTGATCATCCGGTAGAGTTCGGGGATTTCTTCAGGACTATCCTGTAAATCGGCATCCATTGTAATGATTACGTTTCCCGAAGCGACTTTGAACCCGCAATGTAATCCGGGAGATTTACCATAATTCCTGCGAAACTTAATAGCTTTTATCTCCGAATGTTCGGACTTCAAATCTTTGATGACATTCCATGAAGAATCTGTACTTCCATCATCAACGAAGATGACTTCGAAACTGAAACGATTTTCTTTCATCACTTTTTCAATCCATTCGTAAAGTTCGGGAATGGATTCTTCTTCATTATATAATGGTATGACTACTGAAATGTCCATGTATTTATGTGATACGTTTTACATAATAAGTTATACGTTTTTTTTCCTGGCAATAAAGGCTACAGGTATTGAAAGAATAATTCCCCAGAAAACAGAACTGAAAATGACTTGCATCGTCATTTTTATAGGCGAATTTAACATTTCAAAACTGGATTCGATATCTGCTTTATTCATATGAAACTTATCGGCCAACGCCGTAACTTCATGAAGCATATTTGTAAAATAACCTGTAGCGCTTAAATATCGGAAAAGGAAATAACAAGGCAGCGAAACGATTAACGAAGCAAAAAAGTACAACAAGTTTCCAAATTGCCAGGCATGAAAAACACCAATCTGATCATTCAAAGCCATTCTCCGATAAGCAATTGTAAACCTATAGGCTATAAAAGGGACTAAAAATATAAGAGGTAAACAAATCAGATTCAGTAACGGTAAGAAATTTCCCAGAATCATTAAAATTAAATTCAAACACCAATACAAGCCGAATATCAATCCGAACTGCATGGCAAATCTGATCAGTTGTGATTTATCTTCATTCATTATTAATATGAATATAATTAAGACCACAAAAATACTCAAAAAATTGACAATGGACAATGGACGATAGACAATTTGGCTTGCGCATGAAAACATTTTCAAGCTGATGATAAAAAAATGGCAATGATATTTTGTAACATCATTGCCATTCTTCAATTTTTTTTTGTCAATTATTTTAGACTCTTTTTTCTTTGATTCTAGCTTTTTTGCCTGTAAGTTTACGTAAATAATAGAGTTTGGCACGACGAACTTTCCCTACTTTATTAAGCGTAATACTTTCGATAAACGGAGAATCCATAGGAAAAATACGTTCTACTCCAACGTTTTCAGACATTTTTCTAACGGTGAATCGTTTTTTATCTCCTTGTCCGGAAATTTTAATCACAACACCACGGTATTGCTGAACACGTTCTTTATTTCCTTCTTTAATACGATAAGCTACGGTAACAGTGTCTCCTGACTTGAACGCAGGATATTCTTTTTGGGTAGCAAAAGCCTCCTCGGCAATTTTAATAAAATCCATTTTTATAGCTTTTAATTGATTTGTAAATAGAAACCGTAATATTCACGAGCAACCTGTCTCGCCAGAGATTACGCAAAGCGGGCACAAAGTAACAAAATAAATCTTACTTGGGCAAATTTATGAAACCAATTTTATTTTGTATTTTTGGGGATGTTTTTTTTGGTTACAAGTTACAAGTTACAAGTTACAGGTTACTAGTTAGGGGTTACAAGAAGAGAATCCGAATAAATCTACCAGTAACTTGTAACCTGTAACTTGTAACTTGTAACCAGTAACTCCTAATAAATTTACTTTATGAATGTTCGAATACTATATTGTTTACTGCTTCTATTCACAATATCTTCCTGTAATAAAAGCACATACGTCGTAAGTCACATTGATACAAGTTATGTAAAAATGGATAGTACCTTTGACGGAAAGGCCAATCCGCAAATCGTTTCCTTAATCAATTCATACAAAAAACAATTGGATACGGAAATGAATGTGGAAATCGGCAAAGCCGCACATACATTAACCATTGAAAAGCCTGATCATTTGCTTGTCAATCTGACGGCTGATGCTATGAAACAGTATGGCGACGAGCATATAAAAGATGGTGTGGATATTGCATTTATGAATATTAACGGTCATCGCGCTGCTTTAAATAAAGGTATAATCACTGTTGGCGATATATTTCGTATCTATTCATTTGATAATGAACTGGTATTTTTAGATCTGAAAGGAAAAGATCTGGAAACCATATTTGATTCTTTTGCAGAAAAAAGTCCTCAGGGATTTTCTTCCAATGTAAAATTAGGGATTCAAAATAAACAGGTCCATTCTTTGACAATAGGAGGAAAACCTTTGGATAAAAATAAAGTTTATAAAATTATCACTTTGGACTATTTAGCCGAAGGTAATGATGGCATGTCTCCACTAAAAAATGCAACAGTAATGACAAAAACAGGAGTCTTGCTTCGCGATCTGATGATCGATTATGTCAAACGCTGTACTATCGAAGGTAAAGAGATCGATACCAAAACCGATCAAAGATTAATATACAAATAATTAAATGATTATGAAACGATTATTATTCATATTTTCGCTGACAATTTTTTCAATCGTTGTTTATGCTCAGGAAAGCGAACGATTAGTCATATTATATACAAACGACACACACAGTATAATAGATCCGATGCCCTCGAACGATTCAAAATATCCCAATCTGGGAGGAATGGAAAGGCGGGCTGCTTATGTTGAAGAAGTCAGACAGGAAAATCCTTATGTGTTATTGCTCCAGGCAGGCGATATTGTACAAGGAACACCTTATTATAATATTTTTCAGGGTAAAGCAGAAATTGAATTGATGAACAGCATGAAATATGATGCATCCTGCATCGGAAATCATGAGTTTGATTTAGGGCTTGAAGGACTTTCCCAATTAGTACAATGGGCAAAATTTCCTCTTCTATCAGCCAATTATAACTTTAATCAACCCTTATTGCATGATGAAATCAAAGATTATATCATCCTTAAACGAGGAAATATCAAAATCGGAATTTTCGGACTCGGAATAGACCCCAAAGGTTTAATCGCCAAAAAAAATTACGAAGGCATGCAATTTCTATCACCATTGGAAACCGGAAATAAAACTGCCGATTATCTGAAACAAGAGAAAAAATGTGATCTGGTCATCTGCCTTTCGCATTTAGGTTATTACAATAAAAAAGATTCTACAGAGTTAGGAGATATACGATTAGCTTCGGGAAGCAAAAATATCGACATTATCATCGGAGGACATACTCACACATATTTATTTACCCCAGACAGAGTAAAAAACCAGAACGGAAAAGAAGTTGTTATTACACAAATGGGGAAAAATGGTATATTTGTCGGTCGTTTAGATGTTGAAATGAAAAAAATTAAGAAATAATAATGCGAAAATATTTAATCCCGATACTTTTTGTAATAATTCAAGTATCTGCGTTTGCTCAAACACCCCCTACTCTCTATGAAAAGATTGATAAAAACAAGATGAATCAGTGGGTTAATTCTATCTTTAATGAATTGACGGATGATGAAAAAATAGGTCAACTATTTATGATTGTGGCTGATCCGCGAACAACTGATGCAAATACTCAAAAAATACTCAAAAATATTTCAGATCAGAAAATTGGCGGTATTCTGTTTTCCAAAGGAGAATTGATAGATCAGGCGGAAAGTACCAATAAATATCAAAAAGTTTCTAAAATACCTTTACTCATATCCTTAGATGGAGAATGGGGATTATCCATGCGCCTCACCAACACAACGCAATTTCCCCGGAATATGGCGTTGGGAGCCATCGCCGATGATCAACTTCTTATCGAATATGGTAAAGAAGTAGGCCGGCAATGTAAAGAAATGGGTATTCATATCAATTTCGCCCCTGTATTGGATGTAAACAGCAATCCTAATAATCCCGTTATCGGTAACCGCTCTTTTGGTGAAAATCCCGAAGCTGTCTCTTCAAAAGGAATTGCTTACGCCAAAGGCTTGGAAAGCATGGGAATAATTGCAGTAGCAAAGCATTTTCCTGGTCACGGGGATACTTCCGAAGATTCTCATAAAACAACTCCTGTTGTCACCAATAAACTTTCACATTTGAAGGAAGTCGAATTATATCCTTTCAAAAAATATATAGAAGCCGGTTTTTCCGGAGTGATGACAGGTCATTTATCTGTTCCGGCTTTGGACAATAAAACCGGAAATCCGACTTCCCTTTCTCCCATAATTGTTACGAATTTATTGAAAAACAATATGGGATTTTCAGGACTGACTTTCACCGATGCCTTGGTTATGAAAGGAGCTACTTCCGACCGAAATGTTTGTGTAGATGCCTTATTGGCTGGAAATGATATTTTATTAAGCTCAGGTGCTCCGGTCACTGATTTCAAAGCAGTAAAAAAAGCTGTTGCAGATGGCATTATCAAAAGAGAATTAATAGAAGAAAAATGCCGGAAAATACTGGAATACAAATATATCGTCGGTTTAAATAATTATAAACCTATTGTTATTAAAGGATTAGAAGACAGGCTTAATACGATTGATGCGGAATATATTTGCCGGAAATTAAATGAGAATTCAATCACTCTCTTAAAAAATGACAGTGATATTTTACCCGTAAAAAAATTGGGCACAACAACCATTGCCGTACTTTCAATAGGTGACACGCAAAAAACCGAATTCCAACGAATGTTGGAAAATTATTGTGAAACAGATAATTATTTTATAACCTCCAACACTACAGAAAAAACAGCAACAAATATATTCAGAAAATTAGCAAGTTATGACTTGATTATATGCGGAGTTCACAGAGCAAAAAGTTCAGACATGAAATCCTTACAACAATTGGCAGATAAAAACAATGTGGTATTAGCTTATTTTGCAACTCCTTATAATCTGGACAATTTTTCAAAAACTTCTGCCAATGCAAAAGCCGTAATAATGGCTTACGAAAACACTCCTTTCGCACAAGAATATGCAGCCCAGATAATTATGGGAGGAATCCCTTCCAAAGGAAAACTACCCGTAACTTTACCGGATTTCCCTTATGGAACAGGTTTCGAAACCTGTAAAATAAGGCTTTCTTACGAATTGCCTGTTAAAGTTGGCATGTCTATGTCGAAATTATCGAATATTGATAAAATCGTTGCAGAAGGAATAGATGAAAAAGCCTTTCCCGGATGTGAAGTATTGGTTGCAAAAGATGGCGTTGTTGTATATAACAAAGCCTTCGGATATTTCGACTATGCCAATACGCATCCTGTTGAAGTTACAGACCTTTATGATTTGGCTTCCGTTACAAAAGCCACGGCTACAGTTCCTGCCATCATGGAACTGTATGACGAAAAAAAAATCGGGCTTAATGATAAAATCAGCAAATATGTTCCCATACTAAAAAACACTGACAAAGAAGATATTACAATAAAAGAAGCATTATTTCACGAATCGGGTCTCACATCTTTTATTCCGTTCTATCAATTAGCAGTAGACAAAGACAGTTATTCCGGTTCTATGTTTTCTTCCAGAAAAGATCAGACTTACCGTATCTTATACGATGATAATACTTATGGCCGGACAGACTTTAGTTTTCGATCTGAACTGGTTTCCGATACTTTGAAAAAAGGATTTACATCCCAGGTTGCTCAAGGTTTTTATGTAAGCGATAATTTCAAAAATTTGATTTTACGGGAAATCGCAGATTCCAAACTAAAAAAAAAACGCCAATACTTATATAGCGACCTGAATTTCATGTTATTGAAAGAAGTTGTGGAAAATGTTTCCAAACTCCCTTTCGATGAATTTTTACAAAAAAGATTTTATAACAATTTAGGAGCCAATTACACCATGTTTCATCCTTTGGGAAAAACCGACATGGCATTTATCGCTCCAACCGAAAACGACCAGATGATACGTAGACAAATACTAATTGGCTACCCACATGACGAAGCTGCTGCTTTCATGGGAGGTGTTTCCGGAAATGCCGGACTTTTTTCCAATGCAAATGACCTGGCCAAGCTATTGCAAATGTTTCTTTATCAAGGACAATATGGAGGTGAAAAATACTTGAGCGCTGAAACTTGCCGGTTATTTACCAAGACTAAAAGTTCGAATAGCCGCCGTGGGCTAGGATTTGACAAACCCGATCCAAAAGATACATCTTCAGGAAGTTCAGGACGTTTAGTACCTGCATCGGTTTATGGTCATACCGGTTTTACAGGAACCTGCTTTTGGGTTGATCCGGACAACAACTTGATTTACATATTCTTATCGAACAGAGTTTATCCTTCTCGCACCTACAAAAAATTGATGACTTTGAATATTCGTACAAGAATTCAGGATGTGATTTATGAGTCAATGGATAATGTAAAATAATTTGTTGAAAATTTAAGGTTTTAAGACATTATAAGTCAAAAAAAATCTAAAAAAGACAATAAACATTCAAATTTGAAATTATTTTTGTAACCAAATAACAATATTATATGGTGAAGAAATTTTTTTCTTTTATTTATCAATTATTCATTTGGCTTCCGATTTTTCTGGTAATAACAATTCTTACAGCAGTCACAACGACTGTAGGATGCCTTTGCGGAGGAGAAAAAATATTTTCCTACTATCCGGGAATGATCTGGTCAAAACTCACATGTATTATTTCTTTATGCCGGATTAAAATTTCAGGAAGAGAAAAATTAAATAAAAATCAATCCTATATTTTCGTAGCCAACCATCAGGGAGCCTATGATATATTCCTGGTATATGGATACTTAAATCAACCTATCAAATGGGTAATGAAGAAAAGTTTACGAAAAATACCTTTAGTTGGGAAAGCATGCGAAGCTGCCGGATTTATTTTTGTCGATAATTCATCACCCAAAGCCGCATTAAATACAATCGAAGAAGCGAAGAAAAAACTGATTGGAGGAACCAGCGTTGTTATTTTCCCGGAAGGTTCCCGTACTCCCACAGGAAAAATGGCTTCGTTTAAGAAAGGAGCCTATCAGATGGCTTTGGACCTCAAACTTCCGATTGTTCCCATTACCATCAATGGCTCATTTGAGGTAATGCCCATTCACTCATACTTATTAAATCCGCATAAAATGGAATTGATCATTCACGATCCGATCGACACTTCAAGCTATTCTGTTGAAAACATAAGAGAACTAACTGCCAATATCCGCATTTTAATGGAACAATCAAAAAGTTGTATTGAAAAGGATCTTTGGGAAAAATATAAATTTATAAAGATTCTCTGATATTTTCAAAAATAATCTTCAGCACTTTTTTTGCAGCAGCCAATTCTTCCGGATCAACACCCTGAAAAGCCTCCTGCATTGTGTCCAGTACCGGTTTACTTGCAAGAGGTCTGGCTGCCTCTCCGGTAGAAGTCAATTTTATAAGGTTGGTTCTCCTGTCTGCTTTATCAGCTATTCGCGTTACAAGATTCAACTTTTCCATATTGTCTATCAGGCGAGTCATGCTGGGCTTATCTTTGAAAGTAGCATTACACAATTCCTGTTGGGTAACACAATCCTTGTTCCACAAACAAGCCATGACGGTAAATTGCTCAGGAGTAAACTCCAGTCCGGCCTTTTTAAAATTCCGATACAGTTTCCGGTTGATTGCAGTAGATACTTTCCCGTTTAATATTGCAAATATAAGTTCAGTATCAAATTGATAATTTTCCATGACACACTTTAATTGTTTAGACAATAGTTTCACAAATGTAGTATATAATTCAACAAATACCAAAAATCAACCACAAAATACTTGGAATACTAAAATAATAATTTTACCTTTGCACACGCTTTTTAAAAGCAATCAGGCTGATTCACTAGCTCAGCAGGTAGAGCACATCCCTTTTAAGGATGGGGTCCTGGGTTCGAGCCCCAGGTGGATCACTAAGAATTTTTGTTTTTCATAAAAGGCATTACCGCATCCATTCCTCCTTCCGACAAGTTGATTTCAATCACATCACCTGATATAGGTAATCGGAAATAACATTTTTTGTTTTTGACATCCAGTTTGAATAGATATTGACCATTGATGATATATTTACGCCCTGCCCGAATCATTTTTTCATTACAGACCTGTTTTTCCACGCTTCCCAAGTGATCAAAAATAAGTTCGGTTGT
>JAVBLQ010000055.1:0-26501 GCA_031553435.1 Bacteroidales bacterium
GGTCAAGATAGGAGGCGCAGCAGGTGATACTCCTTATGACCAGGCAATATTGGAACTGGAAAGTGCAGCCAAAGGCTTGCGTTTACCACAATTGACAACAGCACAACGCAATGCTCTGGTTACAACCAATGCAACCAAAGCAAAAGGATTGATGATCTTTAATACAGAAACCGGGTGTATTGAAACATATAACGGTGCTTGGTTTGCCCTTTGCGACAATACCGTAAAAGTAACAGACTGTACCAAAATCAAAGCATTCACCATTGATGGCGATGGAGGATCAATGGTTGACGGAGCAATTGTCACTTACAAAATCGATCCTACTACCAATCCCAGTGCAACTTACACATGGACAGTAACAGGAGCTAACAATGTATTTATCGGATCAACTACCGGTACGGAAGTTTCCGTTAAATGGAAATCAGCAGGAGTTTTAACTGCTAAACCTTATGGATGTACAACCAGTGCTACAGTATCTGTAACAGGTATTCAAGCTTGTACACCGACAGCAGTACCTACATTTAAATATCAAGCAAAGAATCCATATAAAAATGGAACCTATACTTATGAAGTAAATCCTAAAGCAGGAGCAACTGATTATACCTGGACAGTAACTAACGGGACTATACTTGAAGGACAAGGAACAACAAGGATTCGTGTATTATTTGGAACAGCAGGCGTAGCAAGTGTAAAAGTGAAAGTAGTATTGGGTGATTGTCAACTGAATGAAGTGGCTAGTGCTGTAACTACAGTCATTGACGATAAAGCTGATTATACAACTATTACCAATGGTGGAAATCAGGCATATACAACTAACCCCACAACTTATGCTTCTACCTATACAGATAAAGGTACAATTACCGATGCTGATGGAAATACTTATACAGTAAAAGAATATTACAAATGGGGATGGGACGCTACAAATTCAAGATATTATAAAGCTGACCGCCAAATATGGATGATACAAAACTTATCGACTTATGTATCGGGAGCAAAATTGAATATGGGAGGAGCAAAAGCCGGAGGATCTGCTAATGAAAATAATGGATATGAACCAACTGGAAAAGTATCTACTTTGCCCATCCCCCAAAAAGATAGTGCTAAAGTCTATGGATTCATGTACACTTGGAACATGATTATGGATGGAGCTGAAGGAAATAATCCTAAAATGGATCCGTCTTCTTCAAAGGTTAGGGGCATTTGTCCTTCAGGATGGACTGTTCCTAGTGACAGAGACTGGACAAATCTTGAATGGTTATTAAGTCGTACTGATCTGAGCCCTCAATATATTCCAGGAGGAACAGGTGTCAGTGCAATAGATTATCAGATGTGGACAACCATTTGGGAAACAGGTGAAGTTACAGGTTTACGAAATCCAGATGTAAATTCGACAAATACTTCATCCAATGGTATTGGTACTGGGATGAAATTGGGACGAAGATATATTGGAGCTAATGGAGCAGCCCCTCCAACAGTAATTACCTATGACGCCAATAACAATATAGCATTTACCCAAAGAAATTCTACTGAATTCAACCTTGTTTTAGCGGGATTTCCAGAATTTGGATTAACGTATGCTTCATTTGGAAAGGGTGATATACTATGGACTAGTTCTATTAGGGACAATAATGGATGGTATAGATTATTTTATTATACTAATAATGGTATTGTAAGAGAATCAAGAAATATAAACTCTTATCAACATCATCTTCGTTGTATGAAAAAATTGTAATATAGAAACTCCTGTTGCGAAACAGGTTCAAAGGCATGCCAACGCAGACAATTCCACACCCGCACGGTTCTTTTTTATTCCTTTTAACACGATCAGAGTTGCGGAGTGCTTGGGAGAGGCCATTAGGGGGCCGCTCTGCGTTGGAACCTTTGACAAGTAATTGAAAATGGAAAGTGGAAAATGAAGCTTATGCACGAAATCATTTTCTACTTTCCACTTTCAATTGAAGAAATCACCTCTTCTAAAGTATTTAACCGGAAACTTCTTTCCGGATTGATTGAATCTATTCCACAGGATCAAAGGAATATAATCATTGATTTTCTTGCCGGATGCTACGGGAAACAGATGATATAGTTGAAAGTATCGTTATGCTTGTGGGTATAAGTGCACCTTGTACCGAGTACCCAAAAATGAATAATAATTGCTATATTTGCCAAAAAAACTTTTAGAAATTGATATGAACATTTTGAATATTTGAACAATTTCTAAATTTTTAAAAATCCGATAGATTCAATGAAAATTAAAATTACCAACTCTTCCAAACACACATTACCGGAATATGCAACAATTCATTCGGCAGGGATGGATTTAAAAGCAAATGTAGATAGTCCGATCGTGATTAATCCATTGGAAAGAAAACTAATCCCAACCGGTTTATATATTGAATTACCTGTTGGTTACGAAGCTCAGATCAGACCAAGAAGCGGATTGGCATTGAAGCATGGAATTACAGTACTGAATACACCGGGAACCATCGATGCCGATTACAGAGGTGAAATCCGGGTGATATTAATAAACCTTTCCGATATTCCTTTTGTTGTGAATGATGGCGAACGCATCTGTCAAATGGTTGTTGCCGAACATGCCCGCGTAGAATGGGAAGAAGTTGAAAAACTTCAGAAATCAGAGCGTGGAGAAGGTGGTTTCGGACACACAGGGAAATAAGTTAAAAATTAAAAATGAAAAGTTAAAAATGAATGGGAAAAGGGTGAAAATATTGATTATCGGGTTTTTATTAAGCATTTGTTACATAACCGATGCATCAACTGTTTTGACAGAAAAAGACAAAAGAAAATTTGATTATTTTTTCCTTGAAGCCCTCAAACTAAAATATAGCGGGAAACATACGGATGCATTCAATGCTTTCTCTCACTGCATATTAATAGACTCCACAGCATCTGCCGCTCTTTACGAAATGGCCAACTATCACATTTATCTGAATAATCCTGAGACTGCCATATCATACCTGAGAAAAGCCGTAAATCACAGCAATAATAATTTTGAATATAAAATTGCATTGGCTGAAATTACCCGGGAAATGGGAATGACCGATGAAGCTGTTAAAATATACGAAGAATTAGTAAAAAAATATCCTGAAAAACCCGAACTCAATTATTATCTCAGCGAACTTTACACTAAACAAGGAGAAATAGAAAAAGCAATAAACGCTTTGGATATTCTGGAAGAAAATGTCGGAATGAACGAAGCCCTTTCCATCCAAAAATATCGTTTATATAATGAAATAGAACAAGATACAAAGGCAATAAACGAGATAGAAAAGCTTGAAGCCAAATATCCTATGGAACCGAAATATCCTATCATTCTGGGAGATATTTATCTCAAACAAAAACAACCTGAAAAGGCATTGCAAGCATACGAAAGAGCTAAAAACATAGAACCGGGAAATCCTTACTACATAGTTTCAATGTCAAATTATTATGATTTCATTGGAGATAAAGCCAAAGCTCAGGAACAAATTGACACAGCTCTTAGAAATAACAAACTGGATATCAACACTAAATTAGGAATTTTAGGACATTATATCTCAACATTACAAGCCGGGAAAAAAGACAAGGAAGGTGTCGACACTCTTTTTGAAACTTTAATGGAACAACATCCTCAGGAAACAAGCCTGAACATGATGTATGCAAATTATCTTTTATCCCAAAAAAGATTCGAAGATGCAAAATTCCAATACCAAATAGTCACCGAGACAGAACCGGAAGAAATAACGGCCTGGAAGCAATTGCTGAATATCAGTTTCAAAGATGAAAATCCCGATGAAACCATCCGAATTTGCGATCAGGCTTTAATACAATTTCCGGATTCTCCTGAATTTTATTTTTATAAAGGCATCGCCTATTACCAGAAAAAAGAATACAAAAAGGCCTTACAAACTTATCTGGACGGTTTGGAAATGGTAGACGAAGATGATAATCAAACATTGTCCGATTTCTACGGACAAATCGGGGATATTTACCATCAATTAAAACAAACAGATAAAGCATACGAAGCATACGACCAAGCTTTAAAATATAACGAAAAGAATATTGCTGTTTTAAACAACTATGCCTATTTTTTATCCCTGGAGAAAAAAAATCTGGACAAAGCCGAACGTATGGCTGCCCAATGTGTTAAAATGCAATCAGATAACAGCACATACATCGATACATACGCATGGGTATTTTTTGTCAAAGGAAATTATACTTTAGCCAAATTTTACATAGAAAGCGCTATTTCCAAAGGTGGAGACCAAAGCGAAGAAATTGTAGATCATTATGGAGACATCCTGTATATGACCGGAGACAAAGAAAAAGCTGTCGAACAATGGGAAAAAGCTTTGAAACTGGGAAAAGATACTCCTGTTCTCAGAAAAAAAATTGCAGAAAAAAAATATTATGAAGATACAAATATTGAATAACAAATATATACTATTACTCGCATTCCTTTTACTTTTCAATGCTTGTAAAACAAAAAAAGAAATAACCTCAAGAGTGGATTACAGCAGAAATTCTGCGGAAATCTTAGATGATTTAACTCATAATTCATTGAAATACAATACATTTTATTCTAAGATAAATGTCGATATTGATTTTGGAAAGAAAAGTTTCAGCGCCGGAGGCACGTTGAAAATGATAAAAGATGAAGTATTTCAACTATCCGTACAACTTTTATCTGTAGAGTTATTCAGAATGGAATGTTCCAAAGACAGTATCAAGCTCGTTGACAGATACAACAGAATGTATGCGATGGAATCCATCGATAAAATAAAAGCCAATTCGGACTTTGAATTTGATTTCTATAACCTGCAATCACTGATTACCAACCAGTTATTTGTTGCCGGTAAAAAAGAAATAACGCCAGCCGACTATCCTTTATTTAAGATTGAAAAAGCATCGGATAAAGCATTGATAGAAGTCAAAGACAAACAGAATATGCAATACATGTTCATCAGTAACTTTGCAGGAAAAATACAATCATTGTATGTTACCGATAAAAAACAAAAAGGTTCAGTTTCATGTACTTATAGTGATTTCAAAGCATTGCAATCACAAAGTTTTCCTTTGTCCATGAGATTTAACCTCAAAACCAGGGATAATAAAGAAACCAAGCTGAATATATCATTCTCTAAAATAGAATTAGACAAAGATATGAACATGGAATTTAATATACCATCAAAATATCGTCAGATTCGTCTTTTAGATGCTATCGAATCTATCAAAGAAATGTAATGAAACAGAATATTTTAACCATATTGTTTTTATTTGTTTCCTTTATTTTGTTTTCCCAGGAATCACAAAAAATAAAAGATTTGGAAAGCAAACGCAAACTTGCATTGGAAGAAATCGAAGCAACCAACAAATTATTGGATAAAACAAAAAAAACAACAGCTACAGTACTTAACCGCTTGAATCTGTTGACTCAAAAAATTGTTGCCCGCAAAAAGTTAATCGAATCCATCAATGAAGAAGCTCAATCTTTGGATGAGGAAATACAAATGATGGATTTAAATATTCAAACATTAGAAAAAGACATCAATTTTAAGAAAGAAAGTTATGCGGAATTATTGCGTAAAATGCAATTACGAAAAAAAACGCAGGATAATTTTTTATTCATATTTTCAGCTAAAAACTTCGCCCAATCTTACAGACGAGTTCGTTATCTGAAAGAATATGCAATCTGGCAAAAATCTCAAACACAGGAAATTGTTGAAAAACAAAAAGTACTTACCCTGCAAAAGGAGAAAGTGGTACAAAGAAAAGAGGAAAAACTAAAGCTCCTGGCAGAAAGTCAAAAAGAAAACCAAAAACTACAAGTAGAAGAAAATACACAAAAACAGGAAGTTGCAGACCTGAAAAAGCAACAAAAAACATTGCAGGCTGAATTGGATAAAAAGAAAAGACAAGCAGCAGATCTTAACCGGCAAATCGATAAAATAATTTCGGATCAAATCGCTAAAGCCGAACAGGAAGCTCGTCTTGCCGCACAAGCTCAAGCCAAAAGAGAAAAAGAAAGAAAAATCGCTTTAGAAAAACAGCAACAACAACAAAAGAAGCCACAAGAAAAAAAACAGACAAAAGAACCGGATCAAAAAATTGAAACAGCAGAAGTCCGTGTAGCCGAAACCAAAGGTGGTTATGCCATGACCAAAGAAGAACGCAAATTGTCAGGTAGTTTTGTCAGTAACAAAGGACGGCTTCCCTTCCCATTAAGAGGTAGTTATAAAATTACCGGACATTACGGGCAACATGATCATCCTGAACTGAAATATGTAAAAGTTTACAACAATGGCATTGAAGTTCAAACAACTCCAGGCAATGAAGCCTGTGTTGTTTTTGATGGAGAAGTTACAGCTGTGTTTGTGATGCCAGGTTACAACTATTCTGTTATTGTTCGCCATGGAAATTATTTAACCGTTTACTCCAACCTTATCAATGTCAAGGTAAAACAAGGCAGTAAAGTTAAAACCGGACAAACTATCGGTACCATATTCACTGACTCGGAAAAAGGGAATGTTACAATCCTATACTTTGAAATCAGGAAAGAAAGAGATAAATTGAATCCGGAAGCTTGGTTAAACAGATAATAAAATTGTCTTGACTTGTTAGAAATTTTCAAACTTCATTTTTTCTTTGAATATTTTCATTCCTTCACAGGCTCCCTTCTTAATGACAGTAATGCCTGGTTTGTTGCTAACTTCTTTAGGGTCAATTAGGTATATGGGAGTTTCGGGTCCGGCATAATCAACCAGGCCGGCCGCCGGATAAACCTGTAATGAAGTTCCTATAATCAATAAAATATCTGCGGAATCAACAATTTTAGCGGCTTTTTCTATCATCGGAACAGCTTCTCCAAACCACACAATGAAAGGACGAAGTTGTGAACCGTCGCTTGCTTTATCTCC
This sequence comes from Bacteroidales bacterium, assembly GCA_031553435.1. Lineage (GTDB taxonomy): Bacteria > Bacteroidota > Bacteroidia > Bacteroidales > Azobacteroidaceae > JAVBLQ01. The sequence goes on from JAVBLQ010000055.1 coordinate 6,918, forward strand.
CAAATGAATTTCATTGTATCCGATTTCTGTGACCAGATTTTTGTTGTTTGAACTGCAAGCTTTTGTCAGTTCACCATGCAAGTGCAAAACAGAGCTGCTACCCGCCCTCTCATGTAAATTATCCACATTTTGGGTAATAATGCTTACATCGAAATCTTGTTCCAGTTCTGCAAGTATCAAATGTCCTTCATTAGGTTGAACATCTTTGAGTTGACTTCTCCGCAGGTTATAAAATTGAAGTACCAATTCGCGGTCAGCATGCCAGCCTTCAATGCTGGCAACCTGCATAACATCATAATTTTCCCACAATCCGTTGGAATCACGAAAAGTGCTGATACCACTTTCCGCACTCATTCCGGCGCCGGTTAAAACGACTAAATGTTTTTTCATAAGTACATCTTTATATTATCAATATGCTTAATTTTCATACAAATATATCAACTTTTCAAATTCCGGATTGTTACTATCCTATAAATTCATGATTTAATTTACATTTATGTGCCGGACTCAATATATACTTTTTTATTTACTTTTGTGTTTTACATCATCATGTGGACAAAATAATCTAAAACAAACAGATATGAAACTAAATAAATTAACTCCTGAAGAAGAAAGAGTCATTATATATAAAGGAACAGAAGCTCCTTTCAGTGGTGATTTGTTGAACAACAAAAGCGTTGGAACATATGTTTGTAAACAATGTAATGCTCCTTTGTATCATTCGTCTGATAAATTTGAGTCAGGATGCGGATGGCCTTCATTTGATGATGAAATTCCCGGCGCCGTGAAACGTTTGCCGGATCCTGACGGAAGAAGAACAGAAATCGTTTGTGCTCATTGTGGCGCTCACTTGGGACATGTTTTCCTGGGAGAAGGTTTTACTCCGAAAAATACACGTCATTGCGTCAACTCCATTTCCATGAAATTTATTCCTCAGAAAGCGGATACTGCTTATTTTGCCTCCGGATGTTTCTGGGGAACAGAATATTATATGATGAAAGCCCCCGGAGTTATCCATACTACAGTCGGTTTTATGGGCGGACATGTAGATCATCCCACTTATCAACAAGTTTGTACAAAAACAACCGGGCATCTGGAAACGACTGAGGTTATTTTTGATGCTAACCTGACTACTTATGAAAATCTTGTAAAGCTATTTTTCGAAACTCATGACTTCACTCAGACCGATGGACAGGGACCGGATATTGGGCCCCAATACCGTTCATTTATTTTTTACACCGATAAAAATCAAAAAGATATTGCAGAAAAATATATCAGAATTTTAACAGAAAAAGGATACAAAGTAGCTACAACATTACAGGATGCATCTGCTTTCTGGAAGGCCGAAAATTATCATCAACAATACTATGAACACAAGGGTACTACACCTTATTGTCATGTGTATAAAAAAATTTTTTAATAAAAATCAAAAAAAAATTGGCAACGAAATAATAAATATACATCACATCCGTTTATTTAAAATCAAGCTATTTTTGATGCTACATAGATTGTCGTAAAATTTACGCCTGTCGTAGCAAAATTTACGCCTGTTGTAGCGAAATTTACGCCTGTCGTAAATTAAAAGCAAAACTGATGAAAAAATATTACGGGTAATATTACCCACTTAACTATTAATAATTAAAATTTTATGAAGATTAAACTCGTTCAAAGAAGAAACCCGCAGGAACCTCAATCACCTGCAAAGTATTACGCAGCTCCTAAAAATGATGGCAGAATGGAACTGGATGATTTGGCAGAACAAATTTCAGGTCGATCATCCTTGACACACGGAGACATTCTGAATGTTTTACAAAACCTTACCGAAGTAATCCCATTCCACCTGATGGCAGGGAAAAGTATTAATCTTGGAAATCTGGCAACTATAAGACTTTCGTTCAGTGGAAAAGGCGTGGAGAGTCCTGAAGATTTTAATACACATATGATTAAAACTAAGCGAATCATCTTTACACCGGGAACCAAACTAAAAGATCAAATAGGCAGAATGAAATTTGAAACAGACAAATAATAAGTTTTGTCTTTCAAAATTTAATTCCGTTCTTTGCATTGTTAAACATGAAGACACGGAGACACAAAGATTATTTAACGCAGATGCTGTTAATACATAAACTCTTCGTGTCTTGGTGTCTTTGTGTTTTATTTATTTTACGAATGAATGAAAAAGAAGGTTTTAAAAATAACAACAAACGACTATCTGAAAGCAATCAAAAAAGCGAACAGGGAGATTGAACTTTCCCAATCGCCCGGATGGTCGGCAAAACATAAAATACACAAAAGCAAAAAAACTTACGATCGAAAGAGAGATAAAAAAGACTTTTTGTCGGAAGATTAATTCACTTTCACATTTCGATTTTCAATTCTCAATTAAGTAAATGTTCGAATTTAAAAAGATAGCAGTAAAAATAGGCAGCCAGGTATTAACCCGGAAAGATGGAACCCTGGATATTACGCGCATGTCTGCCATTGTAGATCAGGTTGCCGAACTTCATAAAAAAGGAATTGACATAATCTTAGTTTCTTCAGGAGCAGTAGCCTCCGGACGAAGTGAAATTAAACCTCAGAAAAAACTGGATGCAGTTTCACAGCGTCAATTGTTTTCTGCTGTTGGGCAGGCCAAGCTTATCAATCGTTATTATGAACTGTTTCGTGAACATGGGATTTCCTGCGGTCAGGTATTGACTACGAAGGAAAACTTCAGTTCCCGTCGTCATTACCTTAATCAGAAGAATTGTATGACGATTATGTTGGAAAATAAAGTGATTCCTATTGTCAACGAAAACGATACAATCTCCGTTACAGAACTCATGTTTACGGATAATGACGAACTTTCCGGACTCATCGCTACCATGATGGGAATGGAAGCATTGATTATCCTCAGTACTATCGATGGAATTTACAACGGAAATCCAAACGACCCGGAAGCTGAAGTGATTAAAGAAATTTACGGAGAAAAACAAGATTTATCTCAGTATATACAATCCGAAAAATCAACTTTTGGTAGAGGAGGAATGATTACCAAATACAATATCGCCCGGAAAGTGGCGGAAGAAGGTATTTGTGTTATCATTGCCAATGGCAAACGTGATAATATTCTTCCCGAGTTGATAAAAAAAGAAAGTAAACAAATCTGTACCCGGTTTATTCCCAATGAGAAAACAGTTTCCAATGTAAAAAAGTGGATTGCTCACTCGGAAGGTTTTGCTAAAGGCGAAATTCATGTGAATCAGGGAGCTAAAGAAGCATTACTGGGAGACAAAGCAACTTCACTGCTTGCTGTAGGTATTACATCCATTAAAGGTGAATTTGAAAAAGATGATATAGTGAAAATAGTCGATGAACAAGGCGTTCAGATTGGAGTGGGCCGCACAGGATTCGATAGTATCAAAGTATTAGAGATGATTGGGAAGAAAGGAAACAAACCCATTATACATTATGATTATTTATATTTGGACTAAATAAGTGAAGAACTTAGTTCTTCACTCTTATATTATGGAAATATTCAAAAAATCGACGGAAGCAATCAAATCTTTGCTTTTAGTTAATGAGGCAACAATCAATGAAATATTGAAAACAGTTGCCGATGAGGCCGTGTTGCAAACAAACTATATTCTTTCGGAAAATCAAAAGGATTTGGATAGAATGGATCAAAATGATCCTAAATATGATCGCTTAAAATTAACTCCGGAAAGAATCAAAGATATCGTTGCAGACATGAAGAATGTAGCAACTCTTTCATCTCCCACAGGTCATATAATATCTGAAACAATTCGTCCGAATGGAATGAAAATCAGAAAAATATCTGTTCCTTTCGGAGTAATAGGAATTATATACGAAGCGCGTCCGAATGTAAGCCTTGATGTCTTCTCCCTTTGCCTGAAGTCGGGAAATGTTTGTATTTTAAAAGGAGGATCTGATGCAGAATATTCAAATATTGCCATTGTTAGTATTATCCGGAATGTGTTGGGAAAATTTGGTTTAGATCCCAATATCTGTACTTTACTTCCTTCGGAGAGAGAAGCGACAACCGCGTTATTAAATGCTGTTGGATATGTCGATCTGATTATTCCAAGAGGAAGTCAGTCATTAATCAATTATGTCAGAGAAAATGCGAGTATTCCTGTTATAGAAACAGGAGCAGGTATTTGCCATACATATTTTGATGATTGTGGAGATAAGGAAAAAGGACAAGCCATTATTCATAATGCAAAAACTCGTCGTGTAAGTGTTTGTAATGCTTTGGATTGTTTGATTATTCATCAGAAAAGATTGCCGGATCTGGCATTTCTTTGTAACAAATTATCAGAAAGCAATGTTATGATTTATGCTGACGAGCAAGCTTATCAGGCATTGAATGGTAATTATCCGGCACGTTTACTACAACATGCAACAAACGAAAGTTTTGGAACCGAATTTTTAGACTATAAAATGAGTATAAAAACGGTTGAAAGTATGAAGGAAGCTATTCAACATATAGCTTTGTATAGTTCAAAACACAGTGAATGTATTATCTCTGAAGATAAAGAAAATATAGCTTTATTTCAGAAAGCGGTAGATGCTGCCTGTGTTTATGCCAACGTTTCGACTGCATTCACTGATGGAGCGCAATTTGGTTTGGGAGCAGAAATCGGGATTAGTACTCAAAAGCTTCATGCCAGAGGTCCAATGGCTTTAGAAGCATTAACCTGCTATAAATGGATTATAGATGGGGATGGGCAGATCAGAGTTTAAATTTACACAGATGTGTTTCTTTGTTTATCTCTGTGTAACAAAAAAAAATATAAAATATGAAATACTTCACAAATGTAAAAGATTTAGGTGACTTAAATGTTGCTTTACAAGACGCTTTCGAGATAAAGAAAAATCGTTTTGGCTATAAACATTTAGGAGAAAATAAGACACTTTTGATGGTATTTTTCAACTCCAGTCTGAGAACACGCCTCAGTACACAAAAAGCTGCTATGAACCTGGGAATGAATACCATCGTGCTGGATATTAACCAGGGAGCATGGAAACTGGAAACAGAACGCGGAGTTATTATGGATGGAGATAAACCCGAACATATACTGGAAGCCATTCCTGTAATGGGATGCTACTGTGATGTAATTGGTGTGCGTTCATTTGCTCAGTTTGAGAATAAAGAAGATGATTACAATGAAAAAATAATCAATCAGTTTATTCAATATTCCGGAAAACCGGTTTTCAGTATGGAAGGTTCTTCCGGTCATCCCTTGCAGGCATTTGCAGATTTGATTACTATTGAGGAATATAAGAAAAAAGATCGTCCGAAAGTAGTATTGACGTGGGCGCCACATCCGCGTGCGCTTCCGCAGGCAGTTCCTAATTCTTTTGCTGATTTTATGAATGAAGCCAATGTAGATTTTGTGATTACTCATCCGGAAGGATATGAATTAGCTCCTCAATTTGTACGTGGGGCAAAAGTTACACATGATCAAAAAGAAGCATTTAAAGATGCCGATTTTATTTATGCCAAGAATTGGTCTGCATATAAAGATCCTAATTATGGGCAGATTATCTCCAAAGATATGAACTGGACGGTTGATTCAGAACTTATGAAACTTACCAATGAAGCATATTTTATGCACTGTCTACCGGTCAGAAGAAATATGATCGTTTCGGATGATGTCATAGAAAGTCCGCAGTCGATTGTGATTCAGGAAGCTGCCAACAGAGAAATATCAGCACAGGTAGTATTGAAGAGAATATTAGAAGGGTGACAAGTTACAGGTTACAGGTTACAAGTTACAGGTTACGAGAGATATAGACTATTCATGTAACTCGTAACCAGTAACTCGTAACCTGTAACTCGTAACCAGTAACTCAAAAAATATGAAACAATTAAGTCCGGAAACAATTTGCGTACAGGGAGGATGGAATCCCAAAAAAGGAGAACCAAGAGTTCTACCGATATATCAAAGTACAACATTCAAGTACGAAACCAGTGATCAAATGGCGAAATTATTTGACCTGGAAGAAACGGGTTATTTTTATACTCGTTTACAAAATCCCACAAATGATGCTGTGGCTGCTAAATTAGCTGCATTGGAGGGTGGAGTGGGAGCGATGCTGACTTCTTCCGGACAAGCTGCAAATTTTTATGCCATATTCAATATTTGCTCTTCAGGAGATCATTTTGTTAGTGCATCTACTATTTACGGAGGAACATTCAATCTTTTTGGTGTCACACTGAAAAAGTTAGGAATCGAGGTGAGCTTTATTGATCAGGATGCCGGCGAAGAAGAAATTAAGAAAGCATTTCGTCCGAATACAAAGGCTCTTTTTGCTGAAACCATTGCCAATCCGGGACTCAAAGTATTGGATATTGAGAAATTTGCGGATATTGCACATAGTCAGGGAGTTCCTTTGATTATAGATAATACTTTTGCAACACCGATCAATTGTCGTCCGTTTGAGTGGGGAGCAGACATTGTGGTACATTCAACGACTAAATATCTTGATGGACACGCAACAAGCGTGGGCGGAGCTGTTATTGATAGTGGAAACTTTGATTGGGATGCTTATGCCGATAAATTCCCCGGACTTACTCAGCCTGATGATTCTTATCATGGACTAATTTATACAAAAGCTTTTGGAAAAGGTGCTTACATAACTAAAGCAACAGTACAACTCATGCGTGATTTAGGTGCTATCCAATCTCCTCAAAATGCATTTTTGACCAACATCGGAATTGAAACACTCCATTTGAGAATGCAACGCCACTGCGAAAATGCACAAAAAATAGCTGAATTTCTTGAAAATAATGATAAAATTAATTGGGTAAATTATTGCGGACTGAAAAGCAATAAATATTACGAATTAGGACAAAAATATTTGCCTAAAGGTTCTTGTGGTGTAATCACATTCGGACTGAAAGGAGGAAGGGAAAAATCCATTCAATTCATTGATAAACTTCAATTAATTGCAATCGTTACACATGTGGCTGATGCCCGTACTTGTGTTTTGCATCCTGCAAGCCACACACATCGACAGATGAATGATGAGCAATTGATTGCAGCAGGCGTAGCTCCTGATCTCATCCGTTTATCCATTGGTATTGAAAATGTAAATGATATTATTGGGGATATTGAGCAAGCATTGAAGTGATAATTTTTGCTTATATTTGTCATAGCTTTATAAAATTATTAATAGCAATAGTTTATGGAAAATCTAGTATCATACATATCAATTGACCCTGATGTCAGATTTGGGAAACCGTGTATTAAGGGCACAAGAATTGCCGTTGTTGATATTTTACAATGGTTAGCTTCTGGTATGACGCAAGAAGAAATTATCAATGATTATCCCTTAGAAAATATTCATATCCGGGCTGCCCTTAGTTTCGCTGCCAACAGAGAATCTTATATAAAAATTATAACTGCTGCATGAACTTGCGATTATTGCTTGATGCTAATTTGTCTTGGCGTTCTGTTCCGGTCTTAAAGGAGTTTTTTGATGATTGTTTTCATGTTGATGACATCGGATTAAAAGTTCCTGCAAAGGATAAAAAAATAGGGAGTATGCCAAGACAAATGATTTAATTATCGTCACCAATGATGAAGATTTTTTAAATCTGTTGGTTTTAAAAGGATTTCCTCCTAAAATTGTACTTTTGAAAACCGGCAATCAAGTCAGAACGGCTATTGAAAATTTATTAATCCACATGAAATCCCAAATCTCAGAACTTTATTCTACTAATGAGTATGGTTTGTTGGAAATTGTAAATCCACTATAATCACTCCGTTTTAATCGAATTCACCGGATTGGCCATGGCTGCTTTCACTGCTTGCCAACCCATTGCAATCAATGCTATTATTAAAGTCAGGATGCCACCTGCAATAAAAATCCATAGATTAATACTTATCCGGTAAGCAAAATTATTGAGCCATTGATTCATTGCCCACCAGGATATGGGGGCAGCTATGATAAAGGCTATTGTAACCAGTATCAGAAATTCTTTGGTTACCAATTGAATGATGTTTGGCACAGAAGCTCCCATAATTTTACGGATACCGATTTCTTTACTTCTTCGTTCAATGGCGAAAGTTGATAAACCGAATAATCCCAATAGAGCTATAAGAACAGTAAGAATACAGAATGCCAACATCAGTTGAGAAGTTCGTATATCCGATTTATATAAATTGTTGAATGAGTCATCTAAAAAAGAATATTCAAAAGGTGCATTCGGAAAAAACTCTGACCAGATTTTTTTAGCAGCTTCAACAGATTGAATGGTTTTTCCCGATTGCGTCTTTATATTAATTTTATAATTCTGCGAATTGATAATAATTAAAGGCGCTATTTTATCATGCAAGCTCCTGAAATGAAAATCTTTCACAACTCCTATGATTTGTCCTTCTCTTCCCATGCATTTGAAGCGCTTCCCGATAAACGGTTCAGAGAGTTTCAGTTCACGAAAAGCCGTTTCGTTCAGAATAACATTATTTTCATCTTCTTTCTTTTCTTCTTCAAACCAACGGCCTTCCACCATTTTTAGTCCGGTCAATTGCTGGTAATTTCCATCTGCACTCATAAAATTCGCAGACATAGCATATTCGCTCGTTTTTCCATCCCAATCGCAATTACCCTCTACTCCAATAGATGAACCCACGTTTGTAATATCTCCTCCGTTGCTCAATGAAACTCCCACAATATTTGGATTTCGTTGAAGTTCATGTTTGATAGTTTCCATTGTTGTTTTCGCTTCTTTATCATTTCCTGATACAAATAAAGATTGAAATGGAATTTGTATCGAAAATATTTGTTCCCGGTTATATCCGGGATTCATATTCCGAACATATTGCATTTGATTGTATATGGTCAGAACACTTATTATCAATACTGTTGATAATGTGAATTGAAAAACGACCAAACATTTCCGTAAACTACCGTCTTTCATATTCGGCAGGCTCATTCCCTTCAAAATACTTATAGGTTTGAACGAAGAGAGCATCAGAGCCGGATAGATACCATTCAGAAGAGTTGTCACCAATAAGACAGCGCTTAATATTATCCACAAAACAGTAGATGAAAAAGAAAAAGTTCCGTATTCAATCAATAAATGATACAGGGGAGAGAGAATCCAAAGTAAGAATAGCGAAATAAAAATTGAAAATAAACTGACCACAAACGATTCTATAATAAATTGCATAAAAAGAGATTTTCGTTTGGCTCCGATAATTTTTTTTATCCCGATTTCTTTTGCACGCAAATTTGCTTTGGCAGTGGTCAGATTGACGTAATTAATACATGCTGTAAATAAAAGTAACAATCCCAACAAAATAAAGATGGAGACTGTTTTTTTGTTTCCGTGAACCACGACTGTATTTTTTACATCTGTTTCAAAATGAATATCGCTTAATGATTTCAGACTTACTTCATTTTTCCAGCCTTCTTTAGGAATTAAAGCATTCATTTTCGCACAAATCTGTTGTATGTCGGATCTGGAAGAAAGTTTGACAAAGATGATCCAATTCCACCAACCCCATTGTTTTGACTCATTCTGACCATAGGGAGTAGCCAGATATGCATCAACAGATGCGAATACTTTTTGCTGAAAGGATGAGTTTGCAGGATTGTCATCAACAACAGCTTGTACTATAAAATTCTTGCTGTTAATTTGAACGTTTTGACCAATGGCGCGATGGTCTCCAAAGAATTTCTTCGCTTCAGATTTTGTTAGTACAACGCTATAAGGGTTTGATTTAAATGAAGTAATCGAACCGTCAATCAGTTTATAATCAAATACATCAAACCATTCCCCATTTACATACACAGCATCATTTCCGGAAAATACTTCATTATCAATTTTTATTCCTTCAATTTCATAAGCTTTCATAACAGCAACGTTTTCCACTTCCGGAACATCTTGGGCTACTAAAACAAAAGGATATGAAAAGAAACTGGATGGTTCACCATCGCTTTGACCTGTAATCCGGTAAATGCGATCGACCTCCCGATGATAATTATCAAAACTGTATTCGTTATATACCCAAAGAAAAATAAGCACAGAAGCGGTAATGCCAATGGACAGACCAACAATATTAATTGTGGAATAAACAGGACTACGGCGCAGATTGCGTAATATTATTTTCAGATTGTACATAATAATAACTGATTAATTGAGTAACTGAATAATTGAATAACTGAAAATGAAGAGAAAAGGATTAGTTATTCAATTATTCCATTATTCAACCTTAATTGCTTTTACCGGATTGGCTGTAGCAGCCCGCAATGACTGAAGGCTTACTGTCAGCATGGCGATTAACGTGATCAATAATGAAACTCCGGCAAATATTGTCCAACTTAAGCTGATACGATAAGCATAATCTTTTAAATAATTGTTTACAATGTAATAAGCTATTGGAATTCCAATCAATAATGCAACTAAGATCAGCAGCATAAAATTTTTCCCCATTAAAACGATGATGTCTGTAATTTTAGCGCCTAATACTTTGCGAATTCCAATTTCTTTTATGCGTTGTTCAGCCGAAAACGCGCTTAGTCCGAATAATCCTAAACAGGAAATGAAAATAGCAAGTCCGGCAAATAGAGCGGCTAACTTTCCTTCCAATTGTTCATTATAAAATAAATTATCAAAATATTCGTCCATAAAAACAGGATCGAATGATTCGTTGGGACTGAATTTTTGTAAAACAGGTTTTATTTTCATTATCGCTTCCTGAACATTTGCATCCGGTTTTAAACGAACAAATAAATAATTTGCGACACCAGCATCTCCCCAGATGACTACTGGTTCTGATTTTTCCTGATAAATATCGTTGAAAACGAAATCATTGACAATACCAATAATTTCAAATCTATTTTCTGGCTTTCCTTGCCAAATAGTTCCTCCTACATGGCCTTCTTTTCCCATCATTTTAGCTAAAGTTTCATTAATAATAACGTTTCGTTCTTCCCTGGTGGACGATGGAGAAAAATCTTGCCCATCAATTAATTTCAATTCTACAGTTTCCAATAATCCTTCCGTAACATGTAAATGAGAGATCAACGGATCGCTTTTGGGATCTTTTCCATTCCAATTGTAATTCCAGCCATTGCTACCAATGGTCATGATAGTTTGATCGGATAAGGCAGCATTTGTAACAAATCCGGTATTGATCAATTCATTTTTAATTGTTTGATGACTGTGTTTGATTTCATTGGTTACTCCGAAAGTGATCAGATTTTCTTTGTTGAAACCTAAAGATCTGTTCTGAGCATATTTAATTTGTAAATAGATAATCAATGTAGCACAAACCAGAATAAATGTGATTGCAAATTGGAAAACCACTAAACTTTTTCGTATCCAGAGAACGCTTTTCCCTCCATTGATTTTTAATTTTTTCAGAGTGGTCAACGGAGAAAAAGAAGAGAGATAAAAAGCAGGGTAACTTCCCGCAAGTAAAGTGCAAATGATACCGATTCCTAACAATCCGACTACTTGTATCCAATTACTGAAATCAAGCGTGAGATCTTTATTTACCAACTCATTGAAAGCCGGAAGGCTGAGCCAGACAATACCGATGGCAATCAAAAGGGAAATAAGTGTAATCAATCCTGATTCTCCCAAAAACTGACGGATAAGCGAAGAACGGTTTCCTCCGAAAGTTTTACGAATACCCACTTCCATCGAACGTTTTTCGGAGCGCGCCGTGGAAAGATTCATAAAATTGATACAGGCAATCAATAGAATAATCAGTCCGATAGAAAAGAATAATCGTACGGTCCGGATATAACCGCTTCCGGTTGCTTTTCCATCCACAAACTCACCATATAAACGGAGTTTGCTTAAAGGATAAATAAACAATTCGTTTTTGTTTCCACCATTTGTTTTTTCAGAAAGCAGATTTTTTAATTTTTGGTTGATGTTATCTGCATTAGCTGAAGGATTTAGCTCCACATAGCATTGCATCCAGTTGTTTCCCCAATTCCCTTCCCGTATCCATCCTTTTTCAACATAATCTTTTTCTAATACACGGAAAGGAATCAACCATTCAAATCCGAAGCTGATGTTTTTACTCAGATTTTTGAATACACCTGTAACCTGGTATGATCTTTTATTTTCATCTTGTAAGGATTTTCCGATAGGATCGTTTTCCCCAAAGAATTTTTCCGCCATTTTCTCGCTGATTACAATGGGAAAAGCCGGATCAAATGCGGTTTTCGGATTTCCTTTAATGAAATTCATTCCGATCATCTCAAAGGTGCTTGCATCTGCATAATTACCTGTTTCGGAGAAATGTTTGTTTTCATTTTCAAGCGTGAATGTCTGAGTTCCTCCCCAACCATAGCGAGTTATATTTTTTATTCCGGGAAAACTTTCGTTCAGTGTTTGAGCCAGCGGACCGGGAGCAACAAAAAAAGTATAAGTTTGTTGGTCGGCAAATTGATGTTGTCCGACTTCATAGATATTTTTCAGATTGGGAATATCTTTATTGAAATTGACCAGATTCTCAACCCAGAGAAATATCAGGGTAGCAGCAGCAATTCCTACAGCTAATCCCATAATATTTAAGATACTATAAGTTTTATTCCTGAAAATGATGCGGAATGATTGTTTGATATTCATAATAATTCTTTTGGGTACACGGTGCATGGTGCACCTTTGAACCGATTTATTCCGGGGCTTGCCAAAAATATGCATCATCATTGGTGCGAATGCTGATTCTACTTTCGAATTTATTATCAAATCCTTTGGGTTCCAGAGAAATATATTGTTTCAGATCCGTTTTACGATATGGACTTTCCACCTTGAAAAAACTATTGACAGGACATTGCAGCCAATACAGATTTTTGGCCATATAATTGTCAATGTAATGTTCTTTGGTTTGAGTATTCTTGTTATTCCAATTAGCATCTTTATTCAATACAATGGGTTGGTTGTTGATAATTCTTTCTCTAACTTCCCGGATACTCAATAAGGTGCCGTTCTCGTCTTTCAAATAAGCATTGAAAGTGGGATCCATCCACAACCATTTTTTTAAGGTTTGGGAATATACACAGTTGATCACATGACAATCCTGATCTTTTTCATTCTGGGGAAGGCAAGTGATAAACCTGGACTTGAAGCCCATTGATAAATAGCATTCGTTCAGTACGATAGCCAACATTCGGCAATTGATGCCACGGTCGTTTGCTTTGGCATAATTGTACAGATCGATCGCATCTTTTTCACAATAGGGATTATTACTTCCATCATGCCTGATTGTGTTATGAACCCAGGTCATTAAGTTGATGATTTGAGAGATTTCATCTCCTTCTCCGGCAACAGATTCCAGTTTGAAAGTTTGTTTTACCATTTTAAGTCGATTGTCGGAAACAGATTCGTAACGAAAAGCGGGTAATTGGGTTGTATCTGCTTTTTCGTATTTTCCTGCTTGCTGAAGAAGGTAGATGTAATCTCTTTTTTCTCTTATACTTGCCAATAGTTCCTGAAATTGTTTGTTGGAACGTATATTTTTTAAGTCCGAATCATCTTTGGCATGCGTGTAATTTGTATATCCATTTTTTATTGCATCACGGAAAGCATTTACAGCTTCTTTCCTTTTGTTTTGCAAAGAGTAAATACAGGCTTTGTTATAATATACAAAATCACTAATCAATCCGTTTAGTTGATCTCTTCCGTTTTTATTGACTGTTTTAATTTTCAATAAAACATCATTTAGAGAACTATCTACTTTGTTGTAGTTTTTATTTTTCCAATATTGTTGAATCTCTTTGTTTGTTTCTTGAAAATAAACACTAAAATCTTCAATAGAAAGACTGTCTGTTTGAGCACAGCTTAATTGAGCATATGCTAAAAATAGGAGTAAAAGAATCTTTTTCATATTATTATTCTGTTTTAATTGCTTTTACCGGATTGGCTATAGCTGCTTTCAATGCCTGGCCGGCTACCGTAAATATTGTTATTAAAATTGTAATCACTCCAGCTACAGTAAATATCCACCAGGATAAAGACGTACGATATGCAAAACTTTGCAAATAATGATTGCCAACCCACCAGGCTACAGGAACTGAGATTGCAAGTGCAATAACTAATAATTTCAAATAATCATTTGTAAATAAGGTGATAATGTCAGCAATACTTGCACCCATTACTTTCCGGATGCCGATTTCTTTGGTTCGTTGTTCTGCCATAAATGCTGTCAATCCGAGTACACCCATGCAGGCAACGAAAATAGCCAGTATGGAAAAACAGATGGCTACACGATTGGTACGGTGCTCGGATTCGTAAGCTTTTGCCCATATTACATCAGGAAAATTAGCTTCAAATATGCCGTTCGGATCATGCTTTTTGTAGATTTGTTCAAATGATTTCAATTGCTCTGATAAATTTCCTTCTTTCACACGTATTACAATGGTTGATAATGGGCGGTTTTTTCCGTTATGAATACAAAAACCTGTAATCGGTCGATATAAAGGTTCAAAGTTGAAGTTCTCCACTACACCGCAAACATATGTATCTCCTTCTCCAAGTTTAGCCAGCACTTTTTTTCCTATCACTTCCTCCGGGGTCATTTCCAGATATTCTACTGCTTTCCGGTTGAGTAATATTTGCGTGATTGTATCTTCCGGAAGCCTTGCAGGAAGGCTTTTTCCGGCAATTAGTTTTAATTGCATTGCAGATACAAAATTTTCATCCGCCTTTATGCTCCAGAGACTGATTCCATTTTTATCTTCGCTATTTTTCAGAAGATTCATTCCATTTCCATTGAAAATAAAACCGCTTTCCCTGGCAACCATCTCCGAAAAACTCAGTGTACGGTATTCTTCAGCAATCGCTTTAGCCGCACTTTCCGGAGCGCCGATTACAACCAGATTGTGTGGATTGTATCCAATATCTTTATTATTGGTGTAGCGGATCTGGGTTTGGATAATAAATACCCAGGCTATCAGAATGATAGCTACGGCAAATTGGCCGACAGTCAATATTTTTCTTACCAACGCATGTCCGGAACCTCGGCTCACACTGCTTGCACGGATAGCCAACAGCGGAGGGAAACTTGATAGATACAATGCCGGATAAGATGCGGCAATCAGCGTGGTTAATATAAAAATCAGGATGGCTCCAAATAAGAATACCGGATTGAATGCTAAAGAAAAAGTCAGTTGTTCGTTCAGCAAGCTATTGAATACCGGTAGCAGGAGATAGGCCAACCCAAATGCAAGAACAAAAGATATGGCGGTGATAATTCCGGTTTCCATTGTTAACCTGACAATCAATCCGCTGCGTTTGGCACCTAAAGTTTTACTTACTCCAATCTCTTTCGAACGTTTTTGAGCACGGGCTGTACTTAAGTTCATGTAATTGACACAGGCAACCAAAAGGATAATTACGGCCAGTAAGGTCAGCATTTTGACTTTCTCTATATCACTCTGGAAAGAAGTATATGAATGTCGAAACTTACCGGAATAAAGATGAATATCTTCGAGCCGTTGTAATACCGGATAAAAGAAACATTCTCCGTTCGTTTCATCAGAAGCAACTTTTTTCAGTTGTTCGTTCACTGAAGTCACATCAGCGCTGGCATTCAAGAGACAAAACGTTTCATAATCAATATTTCCCCAATAGAGTTCATCCCGCATCCAGAATGGATAACAATGCATAAAAGGGGCAATCACCTGATATTCGTAAAAAGAACTGTTCTTCGGAAAATCCTTGTAAACTGCCTTTACTTCTACAGGAAATTTGTCATCCAAAGAAAAGGTTTTACCCATAGGATTTTCATCACCGAATAATTTCTTAGCCATTTTTTCGGATATGGCGATCGCATTCGGTTGTTTCATGACTGCTTCGGTTGTTCCGTAGAGAAAAGGTGTATCAAACAACCGAAAGAAATCTTCATCGGCCCACATCATTTTCATGTTCAACGGTTCATCATTGGTCCGGACCAGGTAATTTCCCGGAAATGTCCGGACTGTTGTAATTATTTCCGGTATTTTTTCTTTCGTTGTGGGGCCTACAATATTGGCTGTACTACAATAAGTTTCTCCAGGCATAAATGCTGTCAGGTAGGAATTCATCCGGTAAATATTCTTACCTTCCTTGAATGACTTATCAAACGATCGTTCGTTGTATACCATCAGACATATCAATAACACTACAGCTAATCCGATAGATAAACTGATTATATTCAGAATACTGTATGTCTTATTCCGGAAAATGATCCGAAGAGATTGTTTTAAATTCATGACGTTGAGTGTTGAATAATTGAGTAACTGATTAACTGAATTTATTTCTTTTGTGAATTTTTACGGGAAACAACCATAATTTTTAGTATTTCTTCATTTTCGTTATAGAGGTTTTCCAATAATTCATGTTTGATAATATTTGTTTCCCATAACATTTCCAACCAAAACATAGTTTCATTGCTTCTTCTATGACAATAGAGATTTTACTAAAATATTCTGAATTGGAACGAGCTCGACAAGCAGCCCTGTAATTAGCAGCAACAGAGGTCCCTGATCTAAATATCTGTTTTCCTATAAGTTGTGCTTCTGTTGTTTTAGGTAATGATTGATAGAGTTTTACTATCCTCAAAGCAAAACTTTTAGTTCTTTGCTTCAATTCATCTCTATATTTGAACGCATTTGATTCCATATATATTTCAGTTATTCAGTTATTCAGTTATTCAGTTATTCAATTATTCAATTATTCAATTATTCAGTCATTATTTTACTGCGCCACATAAGCTAATTCTTTGAGGAAATTCTCTGTAACAGTCTTTCCATCCAGCATATGTACGATGCGATGAGCATAGCGGGCATCGTGTTCGCTGTGAGTTACCATAATAATGGTAGTCCCTTTTTCGTTCAGGCCGGAAAGCAAATGCATCACTTCAATACCATTTTGACTATCCAGGTTTCCGGTAGGCTCATCGGCTAAAATCAATTTGGGATTATTTACCACAGCACGGGCCACGGCTACGCGTTGTTGTTGCCCTCCGGAAAGTTGTGTAGGAAAATGATTGCGGCGATGCATCATTTGTACGCTTTCCAAAGCTTCTTCAACCATTCTTTTTCGTTCCGATGATTTGATTTTGTTGTAAATCAATGGAAGTTCTACATTTTCAGAAACAGTCAATTCATCAATCAAATTGAAACTCTGGAATACAAAGCCGATATTTGCTTTGCGTAATTCGCTGCGTTTATTTTCATTGAATTTGGAAACTTCAATTCCATTGAATAAAAAATTTCCTCCATTAGGATCATCCAATAAACCTAATATGTTGAGTAAGGTAGATTTACCACAACCTGAAGGTCCCATGATGGCCACAAACTCATGTTCTTTTATTTCTAATGACATTTTGTTTAATGCTACGGTTTCTACTTCTTCTGTGCGGTAGATTTTTTCGAGATCTGTAATCTTAATCATGATTTTTTTAGTTACCGAGTTACGAGTTACGGGTTACGGGCTACAGATTTACTTGTAACTAGTAACCTGTAACTAGTAACCTGTAACTAGTAACTATTTTATTATTAATTCCTGAATATCTCCATAATTTTCATAACTGTTTACTACGACGTGATCATCAGGTTCCAAGCCTTCCAATACTTCATAGAAATCCGGATTCTGACGACCAATTCTGATCGAAGTTTTATAAGCTTTTTTACCATCTTTCGATAATTTGAAAATCCAATTGCCTCCGGTTTGTTGATAAAAACCGCCACGAGGGATGATTAATGCATCTGTTTCGTCACTTAGTGCAATGCGTATTTGTAAAGATTGTCCTCTACGGATATTGGAAGGAGCCGCGCCTTTGAATATCATATCCACAGCGAAACGACCATTACTTACTTGAGTATAAACCTTTTTGATCACGAGAGTATAAGTACTGTCAGCCTGTTTGTATTGTCCTTCCAAACCATTATATATGCGGGAGATATAATGTTCGTCAACATCTACACGAACTTTAAATCCGCTTAATACATCGACTTGTCCGATACGTTCCCCTTTATTTTTGTTTTGTCCTATTTCTGCATCCAGAGAAGTCAATTGTCCATCAACCGGAGCACAAACAGTTAAGTCCGCAAATTTCCTGCGCATCAATTGTAGGGCATTTTGAGCGCCTTTGTATGATTGCCTTACTTGTTCCATTTGTTGATTGGATGCCAGCGAATCTTGTTTCAATACCTGTAGTGAAAGCCTTCTTTTTTCTTTTAAATAAAGATACCGGTTTTCTGATTTTTTGAAATCATCATTGCTAATAGAACCGGATTGATACAATTTTTTGTCCATGATGTAGTTGCGTTCGGCTTCTCTTAAATCGCTATCTACATCTACCGTTTGATTCAATTTGGAAATTGTATTTTGTTGTGCATTATTCTGAGCAATTTGCATTTGTGTCAGTAAATTGTAGACAGATGTTTCCTGATTTACTAAACTTAACTCCAGATCCGTATTACTTAACTTTAAAATAGGTTGATCTTTGGTTAAAATGGCGCCATCTTCCACGAAAATCTCTTCGACTCGTCCGCCTTCCTGCAAATCCAGATAAATCGTTGAAATCGGTTGAATAGTTCCTGTAACCGGAATATATTCTCGAAATCTATCTTGTTTCGCTTCACCAATAGTCATCCTTTCTTTTTCCACATTCAGTTTAGAAACACCAAAAGTGCTGAATACTAAATATATGAGAAGAAATATAAAAAGAACAATCCCCAAAAGCATCCCAATCCTTTTCTTGCTCCATTTCTTTTTTTCTATTTTACGATCCACTGTGTATTAAGTTTTACAATTTTATATCTTTGTTAATGCCAAAGTTTGTGCCAAATAATTAAATCGTTGATTTATAATGCTTTGTTTAAAAATAAAAATAAAGAATTGTTCGTTTTCGAACACTTTCTGTCCGGTTTTGATACAATCCGCCACATCATCACATGTGAGTTATACTCACGATTATTCATACTTATGTAGTTTTTCTGAAAGTTTATTCCGGTTTTTATTTTGCCTTTATGCGTAAAGTGCTGTTCCATAGTTTCCGCAAGTCTCCCGCTGAGCAAATTTATGTTTGCGGAACTTTTCGCAAGTCTCTCGCTGAACAAATTTACGTTTGCGGAACTTTTCGCAAGTCCATTTCTTTAACAAATCCACTTTGCGGAAATAGAGTAAGGGATGATGTTTATATTGAGTATGTGACATAATTAAATTTATCGAAAAGTAAAAGGCAAAGGCTACAAGGCGAAAAACCATCCTTTGCCTTTAGCCATTAGCCTTTGGCCGAAAAAAATAATATGAACTGATTGTTGTGATGTACTCAAAGAATCGCACTTCTTTTTTTGAAATTTTATTTTCCTCTAATCCAGTATTTTTGTTATTTTCCGGATAAAAACTTTGGTAAAATATTTGGAAGTAAAGGAATAAGTATTACCTTTGCATCCGCTTTCAGGGGGAAGCGCGTTAGACAGAAAGATGATTTGATATTGGGATTTGGTTTCGAGGTTTTGAAGTTTATAATCCTATTTCTTGTATCGTGTTTATCCGCTATTAGTATCCTCTTTTTAAGAGAGCAATAAGATCTTTGACAGTTTTACAATCAACAAAGCGCA
>JAVBLQ010000040.1:0-52984 GCA_031553435.1 Bacteroidales bacterium
GTTCATTTGTTTTTCATCCAAATTGGGAAATAATATTTGACGAGTTAATAAATTACAAGATTCTTGTAAGTGATCCTCAAATCCGTACATTATAACTGTTAAATAATTTTCGCTTACAGAAAATTCACAGGTTGCACCCAAGGCACTGAAAGCCTGCTTTACTTCTTGGGCTTTCATTTGGTTCATAATTCCGGCATTGTTCATCAAATAAGTGGCCAAATCCAGATTCGGCATTTTATTTGTTCCAATACCATATTTCAATTGTAATGTGAAAATATTATTTTCTTTATTTGGAGTATAAAATAATTTAGATTTATCATTAACTTGTTTTACCTGTACTTCATTAAAATCCACATATTTAGGAGTTTCATGTTTGACAGGCATCAGTTCAAATAATTTGGCATAATCAGACTTTGCTTCGCGTAATGGTTGTAAGGGATCGTATTTTGGCTTTTCGAGTTTATCTTTTTTAGGTGCTTTACCTTTTTCCAAGTATAGAGCCAGGTAATCTTTCCCAAAATATTTTTTAGCTACATCTTTGATTTCCTGAGTGGTAATGGCAGATACTATATCTTTATATTCCAAAACCATAGATAAATCCTGACCATATATAAAGCATTCCATGATGGATTGAGCCTTATTAGATAAATTCTCCATGCTCAAGTCATGAATACGAATCATCTCTGATTTGATTGATTCTATTAACCAGTCTTCAAACTGGCCTTCCCTTAATTTATCAATTTCTTTTTGAATCTTTTTTTCCACAGATCCCATAGAATCATAGCGACGTTGGTTAACATCATAAAAGGGAATTCCGAAAATAAGAATTCTTCCTTGATCTTTCAGCCCGAAAGTAGATGTCCATGCCCCCATTAAATCACCATCAATGGCTAATTTATCCAATAATCCGGTACGACTTGAATTACTTAAAATTTTAGAGCAGATTTCTAATGCGATTTTATCCGGATTTCCTTCTGGAACAGATTTATATGCTAATATAACTTGTGGTGAAGGGGCTATTTTAGCACTTAATTGTTTTCTTCCTTCAAAATTTGTGTCAGGATAAACTTTCTTTTCCGGCAATGGACGATTTTGCAGACGACCAAATTTTTCTTTGATCATTCCAATAACTTCATTGGTTTTGACATTTCCAACCAATATCAAAGCCATATTTTGAGGAGTATACCAGTCATTATAGAACTTAATCAAGCCACTTAATTGAGGATTTTTCAAATGTTCAGGATAACCAATCACCGGCCTACTATAAGGATGATTTGGAAAAATATTTGTAAGCATGAACTGTTGAACCTGCCGACCGGGATTATTTTGTGCTCGGTTATATTCTTCAAAAACTGTTTCCAATTCTGTTTGAAACGCACGATATACCGGATTAATTAATCTTTCCGAATTCAATTCCAACCATTTATAGATTTCTCCCGGAGGGAATGAATTATGATATGCAGTCATATCATAGAAAGTAAATGCATTGAGGTTTTTGCCTCCCATGCCATCTGTTAATGCTGAAAATTCATTGGTCAAAGAATACTTTGCCGATTCAACAGTTAATTTATTAATTTCATCATTGATTTCTTTTTTCTTCACAGGATCAGTTTCCTGAGCCATTTCATCATATTTTTTGATGATTTGTTCGTAGATTGGTTGTTCTTTTTCCCAATCCAAAGCTCCGATTTTCTGAGTTCCTTTGAACAATACATGTTCCAGATAGTGTGCTAATCCGGTCAGATTTTCAGGATCGTCTTTAGAGCCGACATTGCAGGCAACCATGCCATAAACATCAGGGGCTGTGGGGTCTTCCCAAATGAATACGCTAAGACCGTTGGGGAGTTTGAACGCTTTGAGGTCTTGAGCATAAGAATTGACCTCAAATAAAGAAAAGCATAATAGAATTAAAACAAATTTAATAGTTTTCATATTATTAGCCTATTTAGTGATTATTTTATTTGTGCAAAAGTAACATTTATTTATTATGTTCTTTTACTTGAAAATGAGATAGTCCATAAATTATTTTACCATCAGTAGTTATTCCTTCTATCTTAATTTCAAAATCTCCACATAAATCTGAGGTATAAAATGAAAATTGTGCAGGTTCGCCTGGTGTTGGTATCATGTAAGGATCCCAATACAATGTATGACGAAAATCGGGTTTTCTCGAATTTTTAACAAGATTGGTGGCATAATCCGGACTAATAAACTTTAAAGGAAGGGAGGGACATTCATATATAAATAGTTGAGATTCTTCACCTAGCCGGAAAAAGGGGAGATTTCCTTCGTGAGTACTGAATAACACAATGCATTCATAGGGGATACCTCCAAATACATATCTTCCGCTATATATATCAATTTTTTTTATGTATTGGGGATTATATTGCAACATGTCTTCATGATCGTAAATTGGAATTCCGTCTAATAATACAAGTGTATTACCAGCATTGTAACGATTGGCCTCATCTATAAACACTTTGATTTTTCTTTTCCCATCTACTTTAGTAATTTTCATCCAATTAACGAATTCTAAGATCGTTTCACTTAATGTACTGAATCTTGTATATTGATCTAAGTCATAACTTAAAACAGGTTGTAAATTATAATAATTTTCAGATGTAGTTGTCTTTTGCAATGAATCTAATTCTATATTTTTTTGTAATTGTGCTCCAATATATCTTTCCATTAATTGTTTCTCGTTTGAGTAAATTTGAAGTAAAGGTAAGCTATCTGGTAAATGTTCGGAGAAAGGAGAGATAATATCTATTCGAGCAGGGATTGCTTCATTCATTTCGGATACTACAGAGGATACGATTTCCTGTGTTCCATATATTCCATTGGTATAAAAATAAATATTTTTATTATCCGGATTTATTTGTCCGTTTATATAACATATATCTTTTCCAATGAATGCTATGTTGGATAATAGGTTATTGGTCATAACATCAGCAATGATTTTTCCGGTAATGATATGTCCTTCATATTCCGGAGTCCATTTTCCGGAAAAGGATGAAGATGTATCTGTGACTTGTTTTAACCATTCTTGTTTATTTACAGATGTTTTTCCGACAGGCGTCAAGGAGTCGCAACGGCTGACAGAAATAACAAAATCGATAATATTTTCAGGGAAACTATCAAAGTGAACGGAAACAATGTCTCTATTGATATATTCTTTTTTATCTGTCGTTATCAGAACGTTTGAATCTTCGGATGTTGTTTTTATGGTAATCTGTTCATTGACAGGTGATGCGATTTGTGTTTCATTTTTTCCAATCAATTTCATCCGTTTTTGATTGGCTGGCTGAGTCATATTTACGATACTCAATTGTTGTTTAAAGAAAACGGACTCTCCTTCATCTCTCATGTAACGGGTATAAGCATATAGATGGTAAATCCCAGAAGGAATATTGTCCGGAATTTTTATTTTCCCAACACCACTTCCGTTTTCTAATGCTAATTTTAGTTGTATCTGAGGTCTTTCTGTATCACATATTTCAATGTATCCGACTTTGCTAAAAGTGGAGGGTTTAAAATTTTGATTGATCACGGAAAATTTTATCCAGATATCTTCACCGGTCACATAACATTCTTTATCTGTATACACATATACTCGCTCATTTATATGATCTTTTGCTTTTATGGAAAAACAAAGAAATAATAAAATTAATATTATATGTGAATTTTTCATTTTTTAGTTATTTATGATCATTTGGCCAAAAATCCGGTTTATTTTTCGAGCCGCCCTTTAAAGTGCAGTCTGTACAATAACCATTAGCCCAACTCTCTGAAGTTTCAGGAAGCATCCCTTCTGTTAGTGGACGGTATCCCAAATTGTAATAATCTTTGACTGTTAATCTGTATTGATTCATGAAATTTTCGACAGAATCTGGAGTTATAACATTACATGTAGAATAAATTATTGGCCTCGAGATTTCGTAAGTATCTAAAAATATTCTTTTTTCAGTTATGTTTTTTGTAACTCCAACATAACCTATAACTTTTTTCGCCGGATTGGTTTGGCATGTTATATTTCCATATATATCGGATGGTTGAGGGGTGAATATCCCTCCCATTTCCTCATTCAATTTCAGTTTATTTTGATAATAATCATAGGCAGTCTTACTGATTGCGAGTTGAGTTATTTTGACGCTATAAAGGATAGAAAATCTTTCATCAGAAGCATCATGTTGATACAATTGTTTATTGATTATCTTGTTTTGTGTTAAAGATTCGGTAGTTCCAATCAATATCTTATTTTGTTTATTGTTTTTCCAACAATGATAATACGGAGCTGATTCATCATTATAAAAACGATCTGTTTGAGGATCATAAAAAAAGATGGTACGATAATGAGCCATTGTTTCCCAATCTTCTTCATAATTCCATTTCACATAGATTGGGGTTGTATTGTCTTTATGCGTTGATATACGGAATGAAATATCTCCTTCGGGTACAGGTTGAACCCAGGAAATACTATCAATATCAGGAGTATACAATGGTTTGGATGGAGTTGAAACATAGATATTTCCATCATATTCAATTTGGATACCATATGCAACATCAAAATCTAATTCTCCAATAGCCATTTGATATACACCATCTCCTAAATAAATGGCGGGATTACTTTTATAGCCGTTATTTCCTACGATTACCAGTTTGGCTTGAACATTTTTGCTGTGAACTGGTATTTCAGATTCATTTAGGGAAAAACTTTTACTTAAATAAAATTTGACTTCTTTATTTTCAATTATATTTCCTTCTATAATTAATATTTCCTTGTCGGTATTAGGCAATTCTAAAATAAATTCAGACACACAGCTACCGGAAAACAGAAAAAGGACTAATATATAACAGAGTATCTTGCAGTTCATAATGATTAGAATTTTATATTATATGTGATAAAAGGAATGGGTGTGCCAAAAATGGACATTTGATATCCTTTTATTTTACCATTTTCGGAAACAAAGTATATAGAATAAACATTTTTCCGTCCTGTTAAATTGTATATACCGATAGATATTGAACTATGAGTCAATAATGTTAATTTGTGACTTGGTTCTATATTAAAGGACACATCTGTCCGGAAATAATCAGGAATGCGGTAAGAATTTCTGTCTGTATAATAAACTTGAATTGAATTCAGATTTTGATCATAATATTTCCCTGCCGGGACAGTTGTCGGACGTCCCGTACTGTAATCGATATTGACTGAGAGGCTATAGCGTTGGGTAAATTTGTAATTTCCTGCTAATTTGAAATCATGAGGTTTATCGTAATCTGTAGGATACCAGTCTCCATTATTTACAGGATTTGGAATTAAATTTTCACTTTGGCGCAGGAATGTACGAGAGTAAGTATAGCTTGCCCAACCATTCAATTTGCCATATGTTTTTTTGAGGGATAATTCCACCCCGTAAGCATACCCTTCTGAAGGAATTACATCTGTTTCAATGTGGTGGTTCATCAACAATCTGGCGCCACCGCGATAATCCAAATAGTCTTCCATTTGTTTGTAATATACTTCCAGAGAGCTTTCCCATTCTTTTTTAGGGGAACTGTGATAAATTCCGGCTGCAGCTTGCCAACCTTTTTGGGGACGAATATTTGCGTCGCACAGTTTCCACGTGTCTGTTGGAGACATAACGATAGTATTTGACAATTTAAGAATGTATTGCCGCATAGAATTGAAACCCGCTTTTACAGAAAGGTTATCTCCGATTAAATAACGTGAGGATAAACGGAATTCAGGCCCATGATAAGTTTTGAATATTTTTCCGGCACTGATATTTACTGTATCTATAACTGAGGTTTCATACGGCAATATATTGGGATTATATTCATAATAAGTACGTGGACCCAAGGCATTGAAAATGGAGTAACGAATACCTGCACTTACAGAAAATCTAGGTGTAACATTCCACTCATCTCCAATGTACAATGCTGATTCTAAGGCTTTATCTTTTTGCAATGCATCATACCTGACTAAAGATTTATTCCCTTCAGGTTCATAAGTTCCCGTATTTATATTATAAAGCATTGATTTTAAACCAAAGTCCAACTTGTTATTATTCATATCATAGGAAAAGTCAGCTTTAGCGAATATCTGGTTAATGTCAAAAGATAATTTATATGCTTCAGATTCATTAGTTATTTCGATATTTTCGTAATCATAGTGATCGATTCCGGCTCCGAAATTTCCAATTAATTTTTCATTAAAAAATTTTCTCCATTTAGTTGAGGCATTGAAATTTGTGTAAGCATATTTTTGATTTTCGTTGAATGAAAAACGGTCATGACTATAATATCCATAAATGTTGAGAGTGCTTTTTTCACTTGTTTTATGACTGAATACCGTTCCTATATCATAAAATCCTGCAGAACCTCCATTGTACTCGCTTTTATCTGGCAGTTGTTTTAAAATCCAATCAGAATAAGTTGTTCTCCCGCATAATAATATAGATGTTTTTTCTTCGATTATCGGAATTTCCAAATTGAGTTTACTGGTAACCAAACCGATTCCTGCGGATCCGTTAAATTTTTCTTTACTTGCTTCTTTTCCTGTGATATTTAATACTGAAGAAATTCTTCCTCCATATTGAGCTGGAATGCTGCTTTTATACATATCTGCTTCTTTTACCATATCGGAACTAAAAGCTGTAAAAAAGCCGAAAAGGTGACTGGGATTATATATCGTTCCGTCATTGAGTAGGATTAAATTCTGGTCGGTAGTACCTCCTCGCACATTAAATCCGGTAGCTGCTTCTCCAACGGTTTTGATACCGGGTAATGTTTGGATAGCTTTTAATATATCTACTTCTCCTAAAACTGTTGGAATATTCTTGATTTTGGAAATTTGTAATTTATCAACTCCTATTTGTAGATTTTTTATGTTGTTGGTTCTCCCGGCGATGACAGTTGCTTCATTCAATTGATATATTTCTTCTACTAATTCTATATTAAATATCCCGTCTCCATAAAGCATTAATTGTCTTCTAGATTCCTTGATATTCAATCCACTTATGTCTAATTGTACACGTCCAAACGGAAGTTGGAGGGAGTAATTTCCATTTTGATCCGTAGAAGTTCCGATAAAGGGATCTTTCAAGACAATATTGACACCAACAAGAGGATCTCCCGATTTGAAATCTGTTACTTTTCCTTTCAGCACAACTTTCGCGGGGGTAGCTTTTGTATATGGATTGCTTATTACATAAACCAGATTTTCAGATATCGCCTTTTCTATTTTTTCCGACGGTATAAAAAATTTATCTTCTTTCCATTGATTTATATTATCGGGCAGCGATTGGAATATAAAATGTGTATTTAATTCATTTTCTTTCAAGATAAAAACTTTATCCTCATAAATGGAAATTTTATACGGAGTTCCAACAAGAGCTTTCTCTAGAAGCTGCAATGGAGGAATATCTTTAGTTTCGATTACAACATTGAATGATTGATCAATGTCAGTATAAATTCGGCAAGAACTGTTTGTTTCTACGATTTTCAATAAATTTTCAATGGAAATACTGTCATTAATATTTGCAAGCGATACAGGCTGCTGTGCGTATAATGTGGTCGGTACAATAAATAATAAAAGTATAATTTTGAATATAATAAAGTATTTCATTAATTGTTATCGTTTGAATTTAATAATTCCTGACAATAGCTCGCTAAAGTGTTCAAACTGAATTCTTTTTCTTTCTTAAAATTTAATTTATGTTTTTTAATGTATGTATCTATTTGTTTTTTGTATTGTGGAAAAATTTTGATAAATGATTTTTTATTTTTGACGGAATAATATTGTCCATTAAAAAATAAATAATAAAGTATTTTAGAATCAAAACGGAATGTTTGTTGTTTTTCTTTGATATTATAAGTCTCTTTACATAATAATTTCAAAGATTTTCCTTCAAACAACAACATGTAATAACCAGGTTTCAAGCCACTTTGAGAAGATGGATTTTCCCAAATAAAAGTTTTATCATATAAATTGACTCTTTCAACTTCGTCTGAATCAAGAATTACAGAATAATGCTTTTCTGGGGTTAATATGATTAAATGTTCTTTATATAAATCCAAACGGATTTGTTGATCAGGATAAATGTTTTTCTTATATGTTATGATACCTCTTGTAAAATCAGGACTTTTATAATAGGGTGTATTTTCATATAATTTTGAATTGTATGCTGATTCTATTTTCCCATTGTAGATTCCGGCATAATCACCAGCATTCTTTAAATAATCGGAGATTATTGTATTTTGGGCATTTATGGAAAAATTTACAAACAACCATAAAAGCAATGAATGGATGATGAATTGTGGTGATTTTTTCATTATCGATGGGTTTTTAGCAAATAAAGATTTTCTGTTAAAAATGAAAAATAATAAATAAATTAAGAGTGTTTCCAGAGGAATAAATCAATGTAGTACAATCAAATTCAAATAAATATTAAAGCTAAATGCATACGTTTTGGTATTGTTATTTTTGATGTAAAAAAAAATAGTAAAAAGACACTGAGTATTTTCCAGTGTCTTTTTACTATTTTTTTATTTGACTCTTTATTCTGTTTCAGTCAATTCAAATACTTCATGGAATGTTCCGAAACTTCCGGCATCTACAACATAACGGCACCAAAGATCGAATATGTTACCATTTTTCGCAGGTTGATCTGGATATGTTACTGCAGGCATTGTGATGTAGGCTGCGCCATAATTACCTTCAGATGTTCCTGTTTTTTGTTTGTTAAATATAATTTTATTATCATTGGGATTTACTTCAAATATAATCGAATATCCTTTAACATATAAATCCGGGAAACGATAGAAAGTCGGAACTTCTTTAGCTTGTTGAATATCCTGATCCCATGATTCTCCGAATATCTCTGACGTAAATTCACCCGAACCTATTTTTACCCATGTAAAGCCTAAGGCTACATTAACTGTCATTTTTGTAATAATAGTCTTTACCGAATCCAAAGGATACACATTATCCTTGCTTTGCGGAGATGTGATTTCTAGGTCGAATGTATATGTTACACCTGGAGCCAAAGCATTCCTATCAAACTGAATTTCTATGTTTTCTGTGCTGACACCATTCCTAAAAGTCACATTCGGATTTTTAAGCGTGAAAATTTTAGCAATATCCGTCGTTGCTGTCATTCCAATTGTTGCAGTTGTTCCATTGACAGTTTTGTTTGCATGAGCAATCAAAAGATCGAATGAAGTTTCTGTACCTTTAGGTGCGATTTCAACTGGAGCAATTGCAGTGATAAAGGAAACATTATCTTTTCCCTGAGGCATGTCATAAATTGCACCTTCAGTATCCTGACTACAGGAGCTTGTAATCAAAGATAGAGACAAAAGTGAGATAAATATATATAATATCTTTTTCATAAACTAACATTTTATTTAATTATGGATTTTGATCTTTTTTTACATCCATGTTCGTATTTCCATCAAATTCAGCTTGAGGAATTGTAAGAACAACATCATTTAGTTCAGGATTCCTTGTATTCAATGTAGACAACTTATTTGTATGGTTACTTCCATTCCAATCACGATAAAATCCTTGTTTTAATCGCATAACATCAAAAATACGTCCGATTTCACACCACAACTCGATACGACGTTGTACTAGTATTTCGTCAAGCAGAGTAGTTACAACACCTTCAGAAGAGAATGTTTGCTCTTTACTGTCTGAAACCTTTGCAAGGCGTGTTGCGTAATTAGAATCTCTCTTATCTCCTAATTGTGAAATGTAAGTACGAGCCTCTCCATATTTTCCCTGACGACATAATGCTTCTGCTACGGTTAATACCATTTCTTCCGCCCGCATGTAAATATAGTCACTTGCATAGCTGCCTGCGGTTCTCCAACGATATTTGAATTGATTATAACTACAATTAACCCCGGTAGATTCTTCATTAGTCACAACTCCATTCCACCATTGTCTTCTTGCATCTGTGATAGGAATCTGAGCATATAACCAGTTGCTGATACATTTACGTGAACCATTTGCATACATATCAGTTGAGGCATCCATGTGAGCGTAGAAAGATGCATAGGTTGTAGCCTGGTCTTCAATAACTTCGGCTCCCCACATTACTCCCTTCATGCTAATGCTATTAAAGCCAGTCAAAACATCTTCCGATCCGGCCAAGGATAAACTAGGTTTCAACAAAGCTTCTTTTGCGCACACTTCCGCATCCGCCCAACGATCTTGTACTAAAGCAATACGTGCTTTGATGGCATTTGCAACATAATAATCAATATGAGACTTGTGCATTTGCGGAGTAGCATCTTTTAGCAATACAATCGCTTTATCGATGTCAGCATTGATTAAATCATAGACTTGTTGCACAGTTCCACGCGGTTTGCCTTCTGTTTCTGCACTTGTCGGCTCTGTATAGAGAGGAACTCCCGGAGAATTTTCGTGTCCAATGTAAGTTTTCTGAAAAGATTGAATTAAATAGAAATAACAATAAGCACGAATTGCATGGGCTTGACCTAAAACATTATTGACATCAGCTTTGCTGCCAGAAGTACTTTCGGAAACAGCTGCCAGAATATAATTAACATTACTAATCAATGTATAATAAAAATTCCAACTTGCATAAGGACGCCAAGATGTAGAGGTATAACGACTTCTCACCTGATACCCATAGTCATACCAGAACCAGCCGTTACCTTGTTCGTGCTGTACCATATCTTCACCCATCAAGTCAGCATATAAATTAGTTGACATGATACCAAAATTTTGATGAGTATTACTTGCTGTCCATCCGGATAAATAGGTCATTCGATAAATGCCATTTAGTGCGACATAAGCATCATTGGCACTTTTAAAGACCGTAGCACCAGAAGCTTCTTGTGTTGAGCTTGTATTCAAATCTTCTTCAGAACAAGAGAAAATTGTTAAAAAAGAAGCAATTATTAGAGTTAAATTTAATATCTTTTTCATATGAAAATCAGTTTAAAATTTAATATCTACTCCCAATGAAACCACACGGGTTGTAATATATCCATAGTTGGTGCTAAATCCACTGAAATTGAACTGAGGATCCATTCCTTTCAAGTGTGTAAAAAGAGCTAAATTATCTCCCTGAGCAAAAAATCTTACAGAACTCATGCCTATTTTGTCTGTGGTTTTTTGAGGTAAAGTATAACCAATCACGGCATTTCTGATCGCAAAATAAGAAGCATTAACTAAGAAACGGTCTGTAATTTGAGTAGTGGAACTCCACCATAGCTTGGGCATATCAGTAATATCTCCCGGTTCTTTCCATGCACGTAAAGCATCTTTGTGGAAAGTATTACCATTGTAAATAACACCACCTGCTCCGGTTAGACCTGAATAAATATTATCCAATATTTTTCCTCCAACAGAGAATGTGGTTAAAATAGACGCGTCAAAACCTTTGTATTTTAATTCGGTAGCAATACTTCCTTCAAAATCAGGAATCCTGGTTCCCATAATTTGTCTGCTTGAAGAAACTTTACTATAGTCATTGGTAATATACTCTTTTGTTACGTTTCCATCTGCATCTTTTTCCAATGCCCAATACAATTGATCTCCTGTTAATGGATCAACTCCGGCAGATTTGGCAAGATAAAAAGTATAAATAGATTCTCCCTCTTTAATAATACGAGTTTGACTCGGAATAATTTCCTTTGCTTCTTTTGTCAATCTAGTTACTTTGTTTTTTAACATGGATCCGATAAATGTTGCAGACCAGGTTAAATCATTTGTTCTGATTATATCTCCTGTAATGGTAGCTTCAAATCCGTTATTGACCATGTCTCCAACATTATCCCAATATCCTGTGAATCCTGTAGAAAGCGCTTTGGGTCGTTGCAAGAGTAAATCTGTAGTTTTCTTATTGTAATATTCGAGCGTTACTCCTAAACGGTCAAAGAATCTACCTTCAATTCCAACATTGAAGTTGTTGTTTTTTTCCCAAGTTAGGGCTTTATTCTCAATTCGAGTAACAGCAGCTCCGGGATTGGATGCATTGGGATAGCCTAAATCATATGTTGCTTGCCATGGATAATAATCAGGCTCTCCCAGAGAATTCAATAATCCATCGTTTCCTTGTGTTCCATAACTAATTTTTAATGTTAGGTTGTTAATTTTTTCCACATCGGAAAGGAAAAATTCCTTGCTTATTCTCCAAGAAGCTCCAAGAGACCAGAATTGTCCCCATCTGCTATCTGCGTAAAACCGTGAAGAAGCATCTGTTCTGAAACTTCCGGAAAGATAATATTTTTCATCGTAGTTATAATTTATCCGGCTCAGATAGGATTCAACACAATATCTATCAGTATAAGAAGTAGCATCGGTAATAGTGGAAGCCGCTGCCAACTCATAAAATTCTCCAAAAGCAAAATTTGTTTTTTCAGCATATAATACCTGATTGTTTCTGTCATAATATTCATGTCCGACAAGTACATCCAAATCATGCAAATCATTTATTTTGGTCTTATATGTAAGCAGTTGATTGAAAGTATAGCTCAATCTGCGAATATTTTCTTTGGATGCACGTCCTTTGGATGTTGCAGCATTCCCATTGTAAGGGTTGTAATAATCCAACATAATCTGATTGTAATAGTCAAATCCAAAGTTAGTAATAAAAGCAAAGTCTTTTAATACACCGGATTTTACATCTTCACCTCCAAATTGTAAGTAAGTACGACCACTTATATTGTCTCGCGTTAAATTGGTTTTATCATCATGCAGAGTTGCTAATGCATTCCAGTTTGGTTGAATAGGACGGGTTGGGCCAAAATCATATTGTTTGTCGCCATTTCCATCTAAAACCAGAATCCCATTAACATCATGGAGATACACCGGATAGATAGGGGCCATGAACTGTGAAGAATACCAAACATTAGCAGTGCTGGAAGCGTCAGATCTATAGTTTTTGAAGTTAGATGAGGTTTGTGAGAATGCAGCTCCCAAACCTGTTTTAAACCAGTCTTTAGGCTGGGTATCTACATTTACACGTCCGGAATAGCGATTAAAACTAGTTGTTTCCAATAATCCGTTTTCATCCAAATAACCTAAGGATGTCAAATAAGATGTTTTTCCATTAGATCCGTTCACCGAAAATTGATATTCCTGGCGAAATGGATTATCTCTCAACATTTCGTCTACCCAATCTTCATGATAAGTAAGTTGGGCATCATCTCTTACTTTTCCGGTATTAGGATCAATAAGTTCGGCGATTTTATAATTAAAAGGATTGTATTGTTCTCCCCCAATGCCGGAAGGCCCCAACATATTTGCTAATGCAACCTGACCTGCGACATCCGGATTTACTCCATTTTTGTATATAGCTTCATTTTTTGTAAGTTGAAAAAACAATTCCATATATTCATTCTCATTAACAGTCTCATAACGTGGAATTGCTCTGGAAGAAACTCCCCAGTTACCCTTGAAATTAACAGTAGCTTTCCCTTCTTTTCCTTTTTTTGTTGTAATAATGACGACTCCATTAGCAGCACGGTTTCCGTACAAAGTTGATGCTGATGCGTCTTTCAAAACCGAGATGGATTCAATGTCATTGGAATTAATGGCATTTAATGCTCCATCGTAAGGAATTCCGTCAACAACATATAGTGGATTGTTAGATGCATTAATAGATCCGTATCCTCTAATCACAACACTGGCTTCGCTACCAGGTTGACCTCCTCCGGAAGTTGTTTTAAGTCCGGCAACCGTACCATCCAATGCTTTGGTCACAGTGGCAACATTCCGTTTTTCAAGTTTTTCCGCATTAACTGTTCCCACAGATCCTGTAAATGAAGATTTTTTTGCTGTACCATAAGCAATAACCATCACCTCATCTAATCCTATTGCCGAGGAACTGAGGGTTATTTTCATATTTGAAGTTGCAGAAACTTCTTTAGAATTCATCCCAATATATGAAACCACCAAAGTTTTATTGGATGTTGGCACATTCAATGAAAATTTTCCATCAACATCAGTTACAGTTCCGGTTGTAGTTCCTTTAACAATTATAGAAGCGCCTATTATAGGTTCTCCCGAATCATCTACAACAACGCCAGATACAGGTGTAGTCTGAGCCATTGCTAATCCAATGCTTATAAAGCATGTCAGTAGTAAAATTAATCTTTTCATAAATCCAACTTTAATTGTTTACATTTGTGATTATTGTTTTGACCTCGTTTTTTAATGAAATTTAGTAAAGAAATTGGCAAACTTTACGTTCTTTTGTGTGATTTTAATACTAATTTGCAAAGATGAGTAATAATTTATAATAGTACAAGTTTTTTAACGAAAAATTAACGTTGCAGCCCTTAATAAATAATAAATTTTGATTATAAAAAGAGATTATTTTGTAAAAAATTCAATAATATAAAGATTTGAATTTTTAAAAATACCCAATAAAACACTTGTAATTTGTTGAGATTTAATAAAATACAAAGATAGGATCAAAGAAGAAAAAAAGTTTCAGTAAAAAACAAAACACGAAGCAAACAGAAGAATACTGAATTATACAGTTTCTCTGCTTACTTCGTGAGTGCATGTAAATTTGTTAAATTAGAAAGTAAGATATGATTCGTCTTCCGGCCAAAGCGTACGTCGATAACCTTCAAAAAGGAAGGTTTTCCCAGGCGCTTTGCTGGTGGTGTATTTGAATGATATCTTGTCTGCTTTTACTTTTGAGGGCATATCAATAGCATTCAGGGTAATTTTCCCTTCTGTTATTGTAAAAGAAGATTTTGTTGCGACGGATATATCCGATGTATTAGTCGCACTAAAATTGAGATCCGGAACATTGCATGGAATTTTACCTCTCAATGTTCCGATTTTTGCCGGTACCGTAGCAGTTATTCTTATCCACATGGAATCCTTATCATTGTCAGCTGTATTGTAAGTTCCCAGTACATACATTGTATGACCGACTATTGTATCTGCACTCATATCTGTTATTCTAACTCTCCATTCTCCACTCAACGGATAAATTGGCGTATGTTCGATTTCATAATCCGGATAATTCTCGCAACTGAAAAATACGGTCAGAGAGAATAACAAGAGTATTAAATTAAATGCTTTCATATTTTAATTTTTCTATAATTATTATTTTGTTATTTATGCCACCACATTTTTTTGTTGATCGGATAATCACTTGTTTTGGGTGTATTGGAGTTATAGTCTGAAGATGTTTTCGGGAAAATCAATCTTCTGGGAAACTGTCCTTCAGGCAATACAGAGTAAATAGAAGGAGCCAGAGTTCCCACTACATAATTAGGATTGGGATTTGACGGCGAGGTTCTATTGTTTACCGTTTGAGTTCCTAAAGCAGGTATGCCCGTGCGACAGATATCGAAAAAAGCGTCCCATGCCTGGCAACGTGTAGCCGCAACCCATTTTTGCATCAAAATACTCTTCAGCATGGCATCCAGATTGACGGATTGGAATTCGTAAACGCCTCCTGTTACGATGAAAGGTTCTGCTTTATATCCCCAACGGCTGAATGCAGCATTAACTCCTGCATCATATTTTGATTTTGCACCGGCTGTATTTCCCAAACGGGCATAGGCTTCTGCCTGGAGAAAATAAGATTCTACTACCGACATGAAGTACACAGGATCTGTAGCTGCTAAACGAGCGCGTGAGTGAGCGCTGGTCGGGAACATTTTTTGTGTAAATTCATCGGCGGAACCTTGATCTAGTCCCCTGTACGTGTTGGCGGGAGCAGCAGTAGTTCCATCAAAATTTGTAGTAGCAGGCTCAAAAAATGCAGCAACACGAGGATCTTGATATGTATTTAAAAAAGTTACCAAAGTTGCACTTCCTCTGATGTTATTAGCTGTATTCAGTTTGCGTCGATCTGATTCATAAAGCGGGTTGGAATAATTTTCTGCATCGGAAAACTGAGACAGAGTTGCATCTGCAGTCATAAAATCTCCTTCTGTAAGTAGTGTCTGTATGGCAGTTTGATTGGCAGAAAAATTACGCATCAACACTTTTAGTTTCAATGTTTTTGCAAATTTTATCCATTTATCAATATCTCCTTTGTAAACAAAATCAATAGCTTGCATTTTTTGTGAAGCGGCAGGAGCAACTGCCAGAGCATCTGATTTTTTGGCAATAGCAGCATCCAACATGGCAATGATAGATGCATCTACTGCTTTTCCGTCATCATATTTGGGAGACAGGATAGTAGTTCCTTGCAAAGCTTCTGTGCAGGGAATGGTTTCAAAAAAGCTTGCCAAGACATGATAATTGAAAGCAGTCATGATTTTAGATGCTACCCAGAAATTCCATTCTGCACCAGCTTCAGATTGTGAAATTGCAATTTTGAAATCCTCCAGAGATCCTGAATACATAGCTGTCCACATACCGGAACAATAGGTTGAACTATTGTTTATGTTGTATGAATCAATATCTTTATATTGATTTGAGGAGTTATTTTGTGTATAATGTTGAGCCCAAATGGCACCTACTAATTCACCATCACGTCCGAGACGGCTGGCAGTCCATGTTATTCCGGATGAAAACAGCAAATCAGTTCCTGCAGATTCCGGATATCGGGGATCTTTATTAATATCTAAATAATCACTACAAGAAAGTAAATTGATTATTAACAAAGATACTATTGAAAATATAATTGTTTTTTTCATATTATTCATTTTTATAAAATTGCGTCTTTTAGAATGTTACTTTTACAGAACCTCCGATATTTCTCAAAGAAGGAGATGCTGAAAATTCGCCGAGTTCGGAGTCCAAATCGTTTCCATAATTTGAGATTTCAGGATCCACATAGCGGTTGTTTGCTCCGGTCCACATAAATAAATTACGACCGATCAGGCTGACTTCTACTCCGGTAATGGATGTTCTAGAGAATAACTGTTTGGGTAATGCATAACTTAAAGTTATTTCCCGTACTTTGAAGTAAGATCTGCTGATTACGGCATTGCTTTCCAGTCCTTTATTGGCAGACGAATAATTCCAATAATTAAGTACTCCGGAAGTAGTCATCAAAGGAATATCATTTTCAGCATAACTGCCATTAGATAATACTTTTACTGAATTGGGAACCAGGAATGGCTGACGTTCGTTGAATAGTGTGTTTATGCCATTACCATTCCAGTCTAGCATACGGGCAGTGTTACTATAAAATACTCCACCTTTTCTCCAGTCAAAAACAGTACCTAATGAAATGCCTTTGTAAGTGAGACGAGTGTTAAATCCCATGGTGAAATCGGGAGAAGAACCTCCTAAAGTAGTAAATTCATCTGATGAAATCAATGGAAGCCCGTTAGCTCCAACAATTGTTTTTCCATAATAAGGCGATTCTCTATCTGATACCGTTTGAATGGCCGGAACCTGGAACACTCCTAAAGGTTCACCTACTAAAGCTCTGAAAGATATATCATAAGCGGTTCTGATGGTATAACCGTTTTTTGTTGCACCTTCCCATAATTCTTTTACTTCACTGACGTTTTTATAAAATGTTGCGCCTAATTCCCATTCAAAATCTTTTAATTTAACAGGTATTCCTGAAATTTGAAGTTCGATTCCTTTATTATTGATCAGGCCAATATTGCGGGTATAGGATGTATATCCTGTTTCTGATGCTAACTGAGCAGAAATAATTTGATTTTTGGTATTTTTATTATACCAGGCAAAATCAATATTCAATCGATTTTTGAAAAAACGGGCATCGATCCCGAATTCAGTTTCTGTCGTTATTTCAGGTTTGAGTGTTGTATTCGGAATAGTATTGTATTCTGTTAATCCGGAGATGCCATTTAAAGGCATGAATAAGTTACCAAAACCTAAATTAATCTTTACGGATTGGAAATAAGAGTTTGTCCGGTACAACGGAGCGTCGTTACCTGTCTGTCCCCAACTTCCACGTACTTTTAAATAACTGAGGATATCGTTATTCAGTGAAGGGATCGCTTCTGTTAAAATACCCGATGCATATATTCCCCAATAAAAATAACTATTGTCTGTAGTCGGTAATGTGGAAGACCAGTCGTTACGCAAAGAAACTCCGGCAAACAACCAATCTTTGTAAGACCCATCGAATTGTCCGAAAGCCGCGAGCAATCGTTTGTCTGTAATTCTGGATACAGTATTTGGGAGAGAAGATCCATTTTCAAAACTGTACCAGTCGGGCACATTCAGTGCTCCTAGATATCCGTCAATATAATAAGTGCTCAATGTGTTGAGATTCCACCCGGCAGTACCGGTTACACGAAAATCTTGTCCGATAGCATAATCGCCATTCAGGAAAGCTGTTGCATCTATTTGCTCTAGTCGTTGATTATATTCTTCGTAGTTGCCGGGAACTGCAGTTTTGTGTCCATAATTCCATGAACCTTCTGATGGTTTCATAATTGCAGCCTGACTTTTTGTTCTTGAATTAGTAAAATCTCCGCCTAAACGTCCTACAGCTTTTAATCCTTTTATAATATCATAGCTGAGTTCAATTTTTCCGTAAACGCGATCGTCCTGATAATTACTGGTGTTGTTATTAATGACCCAATATGGGTTTTGCGCATACCACGTGTAATAATTATCTACATTATTGTACGGATTATTATAATCTTTTAAATCGCGGGAATAACTGATATCTACAGGATTTTGCATTAATTCCTGAAAGGTGGTTGCTCCGGAAGATCCTCCTTGCCCGCCACGCGCCTGATTGATGTTTTTTCTAACATAGTTTGCATCAAAACTGGCACTTAACTTATTGTAAGTGGCATTTCCACGGAATGAAAAAGTGTTACGTATATATTTATCGGCATCTCCGGGAACCACTCCATCGGATGTTACATTATTGTATGACATGACAAATGCAGTGTTTTTACCTCCTGCAGAGAGACTGACATTGTTGATATATTCCATGCCGGTATCATAAAAATCACGAATATTATTTTCTACATAACCGAAAGGTTTTTCACGTCTCACGCCATTTTTCGGATCATAAATGCCATTCGTTAACGGAGCTCCCCAAGGGCGCATTTGACCATCTAATCGAGGTCCCCACGAGCCATTTTCTGCAGCATCCCATAGTGGCCACCCTTGTCCGAACATATTTTGAGTTTGTGGTGTACGTAATATATCTGATGTGGTGATTGTACCTGTATATGCAACTTTTATTTTAGAGTCCATTACACCGCGTTTAGTATTAATCAAAATGACTCCGTTTGCAGCTCTGGATCCATAAAGTGCAGTAGCTGATGCTCCTTTTAGGACCGTAACTGATTCTATATCTTCCGGGTTAATATCTCCGGCCTGATTACCGAAGTCTGTAGCCTGATTCAATCCGGGAGAGGTCGCCCCATTGTTACTGTTGTAACCGCCATTTCCCATAAATGAATTTTGAATGGGAATTCCGTCAACTACATACAGTGGACTATTATCTGTAAATGAAGAAACGCCACGAATAAGGACTTTTTGAGAAGTTCCCGTACCTCCTGAGGTGGAAATGTTTACACCGGCAACTTTACCTGTCAGCCCACTCATTACAGAGACGGGAACAGCAGCATTAATATTGTCGGATTTCACGGTAGTTGCAGCGTATCCAAGACTTTTTTCAGAGCGCTTTAATCCCATAGCTGTAACTACAACCTCTTTCAGGTCAGTAGTGGCAGAACTTAAAGAGATTCTCATTTTGGGAGATACTTGTACTTCTTTGTCTTTCATCCCAACATAAGACACTACAACTGTTTTTGATTCAGAAGGAATATTTAGCGAAAACCTTCCTTCCGTATCTGTCACTGTTCCTGCATTTGTTCCTTTTGCAATAACAGACGCTCCGATCACAGGCTCTCCTGTTTCATCTATAACGATTCCTGTTATAGGTGTAGTTTGAGCCATTGACAAACCCATGCTAATAAAAAAGCATGTCAATAGGAGAATAAACTTTTTCATAAATACAATTTAGAATTTAATTTAGCTGTTAATTTTAATCTGCAACTTTTTCTCTTCAATTACTTTTTAATTCAAATGAAATCTACTTTGTTTTTAATACTTTGTTATTTTTTTGCAAATATAAGTGACAATTTATTTTCGACCAAATATTTTAATAAAAAATTAACGATTGAATGCTAATAAAATGTAATAAGAATAATTTGGTTCATTGGTTTTATTTTATTGATATAGATTAATTTGTTGATTTTTTTTTGAAATTTACACCTGATTTTAATATCATAATATTTATTAATTTTTTTGTAAAAAATGAAATAAAATGAATTTATATTCTTCATGAAGGTGGTTGCTTCAAAAAAAATTGGTTTATAAAAATTAAAAAAACCTCAAAAGAAACATTTTTAACATTTACTCTTTTGAGGTTTTTTGTCATTTATTTCACTTTACCTGCTTCCCCCTGCCCACCAAACTTTTTCGGTATAGACATATTGTCCGTTGCCGTAGGCGGCTTTTACATTCTGGTTGGCCAGTACGTCACTGGAACCATATGAAAACCGGAGAGGAAATTGGTTGGTGTTTAATGGATTTTTCAGTTCAACAAAATTCTCACCTGAAGCTTGCATGCGTCTGTAATCGTTGTAAGCTTCGATAGCTTCTCCGGAAGCGCCTGCAAATGCCAGGTATTTCTGTATCATTGTTTCTTTCAGTGGATTAGCATCGAATAGAGGCGCTACGGATGTTGTAAAATATTCATCTGCAACATCAGGGCCTAAATCAGATTCTCCCCAGGCGTCATTGAGCGTATTTGCCAGATTTTCAAAACCGGCAGTGATGGCTGCCAGTAAACTGGCTTTTGCTTCTGTATATTTACTTAAACGGCATTCTGCTTCTGCTTTCAGGAATAGTAATTCGTGATAACTGAGCATTTGAGTCGGAGCGCTCCATGCGCCGCTGGCTACAGACACGTTGTAATTTAACTGGCCTTCTACCGGGTTTCCGTTGGGTGCCGCTAAAACTTTGGCCGGATCAGTTACCACGCTTGTAATTATTCCTCTTATGTCATTGTATACTCCGAAATATTGATATCCGCGCGGGTCATTTCTTTCGATAAACTTGTCGAGCAGGCTTTGGCTGGCGCCCATAGCAGCCCTGCTGGCAGTGAACGCGGCAAATGGATTGGAGTTGTCGACTCCGTCGTAAAGACTGAACTTCATTTCATCGCCGGCAGATTGAAAAGAGTGGGATATGCAGTCGAGCACGGTATTTAAAGCTGCTGTTTTGTCTGCTGCTCTGTTTAGCAAACGCATGGTATAACGGGCTTTCAATCCGTAAGCGGCTTTTTTCCACAATCCGGCATTTCCACTGTAAATAAAGTCTTTCGCGCCCATTGGGCCGGAAGGTGCAGCATCTTCACTATCAAAAAGCGCAATGGCATCATCCAGCTGGGTTAAGATATCTTTATAAATATCATCCTGTTTTTCTATTTTAGGTTGCATGTATTGTGGCGTTCCGTTGGCGTTCATTATACCGACTTCAGAATAAGGGACATCTCCGAATAAATCTGTCAGGATGGCAATGTTGTAAGCCAGCAGTACTTTGCCTGCACCTAAAGTAACATCATTTCCTTCTTCGGTTCCTCCTGCAGAACATTTATCAATAATGATTTTGGCATTTTTCACATTTTGAAATGCAGCATTCCAAACATTGTTGTAAGTTGTTGCAACAGTGGGCTCTCCATTTCTTTTTTCCGCATTGTACATCTGATTGTGTGTGCCTACTTCCTGCTCTACATATATGGAGGCATATAAAGAAAAATCTCCTCCCACCGAACTGAAAGCTGTATTGGTAATCAGATCGGCAACAATAAATTTGGCTTGCGTATCTTTCGGATGGTTTTTGTCGTTATTGATATCGTCCATGATATCTTCCGTGCAAGATGCCATTGACAGGCCAAGTAAAACGAAAGCCAATAATTTCCGGATATATATGTTCTTTTTCATTATCATTTTTTATTTAAAATTTAACATTAAAACCAAAGCCGTAACTGGAGGTCTGTGGTAAAGAAAAACGCTCAAAAGCTCCGGCCATATTGTTGTTTCCCTGACTGGATTCGGGATCGAAGTTCGGATATTCAGACCAAACCAGGATATTCCGGGCAAAGGCGCTCACATTCAACTCCAGGTTTTGTTTTTTGAGCACACGGCAGCCTAAAACGATTTCTCTCAGTTTGACGAATGAATTATCGTAAATGGAAGATTCATCGATGCCGTTGATGGCGCTGTAATAATCCTGCCATCCGTTGGGGCCTGAGATTGGGATATCATTTTTAACATATTCCGGGTTGTCTTTAGTCCCGATATCTTTAACGCCATCCACCACCAATGTGCCTTCGCGGTCGCCTGATTTTTTACTTACTCCGTAAAAATCCAATAAGCCGTTTGTCCCGCTATACATTTGTCCGCCGGACTTCCAGTCCAACACAGCCGCCAATGTAAAGTTGCGGACACGCAAACTGGTGTTGAACCCCAAAATAAAATCGGGAGATACTTTTCCGATCACGCCGGGCTCT
Source organism: Bacteroidales bacterium (assembly GCA_031553435.1). GTDB lineage: Bacteria > Bacteroidota > Bacteroidia > Bacteroidales > Azobacteroidaceae > JAVBLQ01. The sequence continues at coordinate 22,485 of JAVBLQ010000040.1, forward strand.
CCTGCCTGCGGCATTCCATCAACGTCTACAATCAGGCGTCCCTGGTCATCGCGAAGATACTGAGTACCGTAAATCACAGGGAATTTGTCGCCGACATTGGCTCTTACCTGTGGCGTAACGAAACCTCCCAGGAAGATACTCTCAACTCCCGGAGCCAAGGCGTCCACATAATTGTCCACCTTAGTCCAGTTGAAGGCGAAGTTCCAGTCCACATCCTTTGTCCGTATCGGATTTACCGACAAGGTTATTTCATGAGAATTTGTATGAATATCTCCTCCGTTGGTAAGCATGGATTGCGCTCCGGTTGAACCGGCCAAGGGCACTTCAAATATCTGGTCGTTCACGTTCTGGCGTGAAAAAGTATAATTTAATGTGAGTAAATTATTAAAGAAATTTGCATCGAAACCAAATTCGTATGATTTCGTATTCTGGGGTTTCAGATCAGAATCGAATATTACAAAATAAGGAACATACCCGTTTACTTTTGATCCGTCTTTATTTGTAATAGGGTAGAGCAATGGCGTAAATGTATAAAAACCACTTCCGTAGGTAGGAATGTAATAGTAATTTTTAAGATAATTTCCCGCCTGTCCTACCTGGGCATAAGAAGCCCTTAGTTTGGCATAATTTACAACATCGTTTTTAAATGCTTCCAATTCTGATAAAACAAAGCCGACAGAAGCAGATGGATAAAAGAATGACCGGTTATCGCGAGGCATTGTGGACACGTAATCATTACGTCCTGTAACAGTCAGATACAACATATTTTTGTATGTAGCCGAAGCGCTTCCGAAAAATCCGACAGTTCTGTCTGTCCAGTATTGTTCGCTATTATTCTTACTTGTGGTATTATCGATATGATTCCATCCGGGGAATTGAAAATTAGCCCCATATTCATAGAGATATTTTCTGTTGTTCTGGATAATTTCATTTCCAAGTAATGCGTTGAAATCCCATTCTTCATTTATTTTCCAATCATAGTTGGCTGTCAGCAATGAGTTGAAAGTGACTTTGGTCCATGAATAGTTTTCAACCTGGCCGGCATTACTGCCGCCGGAACCTTTATTTCCATATCCCCAGAGATCCTGATAGTTTGTTGTATATGAATCTGTTCCTATTAAATATTTTACGGCTAATTTGTGATTTTCCGTGTGTAATTTTGTTGCATACTCTGCAAAAGCGTTCCCGAAGAAACGGTTTGTGCTTTCTGTAAATTCATTATTGTCGATCGACCAATAAGCGGCAGGGAAAGACCCGGCACGGTAATTATTTTGTGTGTACGGATCATTTTTGTAATGAGCAGGAATTCCTGCCAGATCATAGTTGGCCGGGGCCGGATATATAGTTGCCACAATCCCGTCATTTGCCGTTGGCATTTTTGAAATGGATGTATTGATATAATTGGCCGCAAATCCGCTTTTCCAGTTGTCGTGCAGTCTTGCTTCCGCCGTAAGTTTGGCGTTATACCTGTCCATTCCGGTGGTTGGGATAATCCCTTCCTGATTGGAACTGCCCAATGACAGCGAATAAGAAGATTTATCCCAGGCCTGAGCTACGTTCAATGAATTGTTCCAGGTGTGGCCTACATTGAAAAATTCTTTTATATTGTTATATACAGCAGGAGTTGTCCATGGATCCATTCCCGCGTTGGCCCTTTGCGGCTGGTAATATTTACCCTGGGTTGCTGCTGTCGGATTATTATTGTTAAAACTATTGGGAACATTTCCTCCATATGTCGGATCATTAGGAAGTTCTGAGATTTTGGGACCCCAGGATCCGGATGATGTCGGAAGGTAAGCCCCTTTGGATCCTTGTGCGTAAGTTGTCTGTAATTCAGGGTAACGGCCTATTTTGTCAAAAGTTACATTGCTTGAAAAAGTAACCTGAGGCTTTCCTTTTGCAAGACCTTTTCCGCTTTTGGTTGTAATTACGATTACCCCGTTGGATGCACGGATACCATACAAGGCTGATGCAGCCTGTCCTTTCAATATGTTGATGGTCTCGATATCATTGGGATCGATGTCGACTGCGCGGTTTGAATAGTCGGTACCGGTCACTCCGTCGCCTGCACCCAAGCCTCCGGTTGCTCCGGCTTCGGCATCAGAAGTTGAATTAACAGGCATTCCGTCAATTATATATAATGGAGTATTGTCTCCTGAAAACGAACGGGCACCCCTGATTACAATCTGGGAAGAGGCTCCTGGCATACCGCTGGACGGCTTGATATCGAGGCCGGAAGTTTTTCCCTGCAATGCGCCTGCCAGACTTGAATTGGCAGCCTGTGTCAACTCGTCTGCTTTGACCGATTGGACGGCGTATCCCAAAGATTTTTGTTCTTTACTGATACCCAGCGCGGTTACTACTACTTCTTGTAGGGTTTTTGTGTCCGGATTTAATACAATCCGGAGATTAGCTCCTGCGGCAACTTCTTTCGGAATCATTCCTAGATATGAAATTACCAAAGTTTTCGTATTGGAAGGAATATTCAATGAAAACTTTCCATCAATATCTGTAACAGTACCGGTGGAGGTATCTTTTGCCATAACGGAGGCTCCGATTACCGGATCTCCATTTTCGTCAACAACAACTCCTGTAGTAAAAGTTGTTTGGGCTACTGAAACCCCTATGCTTATAAAAAAGCACATTAAAAGTGAAAATAATTTTCTCATAAATACAAATTAGCTGATTATTTAAAATTCTTATATTCAATGTTTATTTAGCTAGCACAATGATACAACAATTAATGCTTTAATAAAGTTTCGGTATTATTTTGCAAAATTAGCGATCAATATGCTATATGTGCGGATATTTACACCTCTTTAACATTTAAATAGGTAGTTTTTTAAATAATTCTTTGGAATTTGATTACTGAATAATTTATTTTGACAATAAAAAGCTTTATTATTGCTGATTTTTGAATTAAAAAGTAAGTTGAAAAACTATTTAAGTTTAATGCAGCGTTTTTATCCTTTTATAAAGTGAAAATTATAAAAGCAAATGAACCATGAAACGAATTAAATCTTTTTTATTATTTGTATTTTTTGTTGGTCTTTCAATGTCTTTTATTACTGGTTGTGACAATGATGATGATCAATATCCGATCAAAAGTGAAACCGGTGATAACCCGAAAATATGATATTTCTGAAATTTCAGTTTCCGGTTTTTAACTCTCCCCTCCCCCTCAACATTTCCCTTTTTCCCGGGGGACCGGGGATTCTCTCTGTTTTGAATCCTACACTTTGTAACATTCTTCTGACAGCTCCTTTGGCGCAATAGGTAGTAATAATCCCTCCCGGATTCATGGTTGTATATATTTTCCGGAAAATATCCGGATTCCAGACTTCGGGTTGTTTATCGGGAGCAAAAGCGTCATAATAAACAACATCAAAATTCTGATTATCAAAATGATATGTGTTAATATCCGCATTTATCTTTTTCAAAGAAAAAAACGGAGTAATCAAATGCGTATTTTCCCAGGAAGACGAATGTAATTTTTCAAAAATATTCTGATGTTGAGGGGATAAAATCGAAGCATAATTCAACTGAACGGTAATATCCTCATCCAAAGGATATTTTTCCAGACAAAAATATTCAATGTTAAGATTTCGTTTTTCTGCTTCCAGGAAAGTCAGAAAAGCATTCAACCCTGTACCAAAACCTATTTCCAATACAGAAATGTTAATTTTTGAACATTCATTCAGTCCGGCGGTTATATAGACGTGCAAAGATTCCTGAATAGCTCCGTTTACAGAATGATAATGTTCATTAATTCCAGGAACAAAAAGAGAATGTGAACCATCAGACGTAATGATTGGTATAGGTTGCATATCTTTCACTGTTTTTTTGTATTTTTGAACACAAATTTGGGAATAGCGAAGAAGTTGTCTCAAAAGTGAAATTAGCACACAGAATACACAGATTATACGGAAAGTTACAATTCTTATTATTTCGACAAATTACTCATTATTAAGTGAATATAACTAAATAATTTGTGTTATTCTGTTTAATCCGCGTATTCTGTGTGCTATTAGTTGACTTTTGAGACAGTCTCTTCACAAGGAGCGGAGCGACCTTCACCATTCACTATTCATCATTCACTTTTTTATGACAAAATTAGGATTTTATTTTTTTTGCATTTCTTTTTGCCTGATTTTCTTTTCTTGTGGAAACAATAAAAACAAACAAGATGAAAAACAGCCAATCATAACTGTTACGATCGAGCCACAAAGGTATTTCCTGGAACAGTTGGTCGATTCGACATTCAAGGTAGTGACAATGGTTCCTCCCGGAAGCAGTCCCGAAACTTATGATCCTTCGCCTGTTCAGATGTCGGATTTATCGAAAAGTGCAGCTTATTTTGCCATCGGCCATATTGGTTTCGAGGTTATGTGGTTGGATAAACTGAAAACCAATAACCCGAATCTTTTATTTTTTGATAATAGCAAAGGTATAAAACTAATCGAAGCCGAAGATGAACATCATCATGATCATGGAGAAGAAAACCACAATCATGCCGGAGGAGTAGACCCTCACACCTGGAGTTCTCCCAAGGAAGCGATGACCATCATTCACAATATGTATGACGCTTTATTGAAAATAAACCCTTCAAATAAAGATATTTATAAAAATAATTTGTCGAAACTGGAAGAAAAAATCGCAAAAACGGACAGCATGATCACTACTTTACTTTCAAACATTTCAACTAAATCGTTTATTATATATCATCCTGCTCTCTCTTATTTTGCGAGAGATTACGGTTTGACACAATATTGTATTGAAGTGGGAGGAAAAGAACCATCGCCCGCCCAATTGAAAGAAATGGTTGAAAAAGCACGGGAATCAGGTACAAAAGTGATTTTCATACAACAAGAATTCGACAGCAAGAATGCAGAAATCATAGCAAAAGAAACAGATTGTAAGTTGGTTGTAATCAACCCGCTTGCTTATGACTGGGACAAAGAATTAATCAACATCGCAAAAGCTCTGTCAAGTGAATAAATTACTGGAAATACGAAATCTGGATGCTGCATACGGAGGAAAAAAGATTTTGAAAGATGTTTCTCTGGATGTATATGAACAAGATTTTCTGGGCATCATTGGTCCGAACGGAGGCGGAAAAACTACACTCCTAAAGTTAATTTTAGGTTTGATGAAACCCGTTTCGGGCAAAATTACATATTGTAAAGAAGGTTTATTGAAAAAAATAGGATACCTTCCCCAAATCAATCTACTGGACAGAGGTTTTCCCATCATTGTTTCGGAAGTGATCGAATCGGGATTGATTTCTAAAGAAAAGCATTTCAGGAAAGAAAAGCTTGAAAAGGTAATTACTCAAATGGGACTGGAAGAAGTCGCATCCAAACCTATCGGCGAATTATCGGGAGGACAGCTCCAGCGCGTATTATTAGGACGAGCCATTGTGGATGAGCCCGAATTATTGATTCTGGACGAGCCTAATTCTTATGTCGATAAACGCTTTGAATCCCGTTTTTACGAAATACTGAAGGAAATCAATCATCAAACAGCCATTATTCTGGTTTCTCATGATGTGGGAACCGTTATTTCTCTCGTCAAAAATATAGCTTGTGTGGACGAAACTTTACATTATCATGCCGGAAGCGATGTCGACCAGCATTGGTTGGACGAGCATTATGCCTGTCCGTTTGAGCTGATTGCGCATGGGGAGGTGCCGCATAGGATATTGAAGAATCATGACAGTTCAGAGTGATGAAGTGACAGGGTGAAGAAGTGACAAGTAAAGTTAAAAACAGTCACCTTGTCACTCCGTCACCATATCACTATTTCCCTTTCACTATCTTCTTAATATCATTCAATTTATTCAGCGCCTCCACCGGAGTCAGGTTGTTGATGTCCAGATTCTTGATTTCGTCCCTGATTTGAGAAAGAATCGGATCATCCAATTGGAAAAAACTTAGTTGATAACCTTCCCGGTTGGATGAAATTTTTTTGACAGGCTTTGCTATTCCGGATTTGCGATTATCCGTCTCTAATTGTTTCAGTATTTCGTTAGCTCGTTTAACGATGCTTTGAGGCATTCCCGCCATTTTAGCGACATGAATACCAAAGCTGTGTTCGCTTCCTCCTTTGATTAATTTACGCAGGAAAATCACTTTATTATCGACTTCTTTAACAGATACGTTGAAATTTTTGATCCGTTTGAAAGAAGCCGCCATTTCATTCAATTCGTGATAATGAGTGGCAAACAGCGTTTTGGCACGGGCTTTCGGATGCTCATGTATATGCTCGACAATCGCCCAGGCAATGGAAATCCCGTCATAAGTAGAGGTTCCGCGACCTAATTCATCAAAAAGAATTAAGCTTTTTGGGGATATATTATTGAGAATGTCAGCAGCTTCATTCATTTCTACCATAAAAGTAGATTCTCCCAGTGAAATATTATCGCTTGCGCCGACACGGGTAAATATTTTATCGACAATGCCGACTTTAGCCGATTCTGCGGGAACAAAACTTCCGATTTGCGCCATCAATGTAATCAATGCTGTTTGCCTCAACAATGCTGACTTACCGGCCATGTTCGGTCCGGTAATGATGATGATTTGTTGACGCTCGCAATCCAAAGTAACATCATTGGCGATATAAGGTTCTCCCGGAGGCAACTGCTTTTCGATCACCGGATGGCGGCCGCCTTTGATTTCCAACACATCCGAATCCAACAGCACCGGACGGATATATTTATTTTCCAATGCTACTTTGGTGAAAGAAAGCAGACAGTCCAAACGTGCAATCAGATTGGCATTCAGTTGAATCGGGGCAATGTAATCAACCAATTCAAGAATCAGGTCATTGAAGATTTTGGCTTCCAGTGCGAAAATTTTATCTTCGGCGCCTAAGATTTTTTCTTCATATTCTTTTAATTCCTGGGTAATGTAACGTTCGGCGTTGACCAAGGTTTGCTTGCGGATCCAATCTTCAGGTACTTTGTCTTTATGTGTATTCCTGACCTCTATATAATAACCGAAAACGTTATTGAATGAAATTTTCAGGGAAGGGATTCCGGTTCGTTCGGATTCTCTTTGCTGGACTTGCAATAAATAATCTTTTCCGGCAAAAGCAATTTTTCTTAATTCATCGAGTTCTTCATTGACACCTTCACGAATCACACCTCCCTTATTCATCAAAACAGGAGGATCGTTATTGATGTTTTTTTCTATTTTATTGCGTATGGAAATGCAGGCGTTCAATTGATCACCGATTTGAACCAGACTGTTTTCTTCTGTTGAAAGACAAGTTTCCTTGATGGACTCAACAGCGCTCAACGCTACTTTCAATTGAACGACTTCGCGTGGAGAAACTCTTCCTACGGCGACTTTGGATATGATCCGTTCCAGATCGCCGATCAGGTTCAATTTTTCTTCCAATACATTTTTTAATTCCGGATGACGAAAAAAATATTCAACCACATTCAGGCGGTCATTGATCGGTTTTTCTTCTTTCAACGGAAAAACGATCCAGCGGCGGAGCATCCGGGCTCCCATCGGACTGATCGTCTTATCCAGAATATCGAGCAATGATTTGCCGCCTTCATTCATCGTCCCCAACAATTCGAGGCTGCGGACGGTAAATTTATCCAAACGGACATATCGGTCTTCCTCAATCCGGGAAAGAGATTGGATGTGTCCGGTTTGAAGATGTTGCGTAATATCCAGGTAATACAGAATTGCTCCGGAAGCAATGATGCCATTAGTCAGATGTTCTACCCCGAAACCTTTCAGGTTTTTAGTCTCGAATTGTTTCAGGATTCTTTCTTTGGCTGAATATTCCGTATAAATCCAGTCATCCAGTTCGAACGTAAAAAAACGGGAACCAAAGTTTTCTTCAAACAGCTTTTTTTTATTCCTTTCGATCAGTACTTCTTTGGGAGAAAAGTTATTGAGCAGTTTGTCGATATATTCTTTTGTACCTTCGGCGGTTAAAAATTCTCCGGTAGAAATATCCAAAAGTGCGATTCCGCAAATATTTTTCCCGAAATGAATGCTTGCCAGAAAGTTGTTTTCTTTATGATTCAGCACATTGTCATTGATGGAAACTCCGGGGGTTACCAGTTCCGTAATTCCACGTTTGACCAGTTTTTTGGTCAATTTCGGATCTTCCAGTTGGTCGCAGATAGCCACACGTTTTCCGGCCCGCACCAATTTAGGCAGATAAGTATCCAAAGCATGGTGAGGAAACCCGGCTAATTCCACAAATTGTGCGGCGCCATTAGCTCTTCGTGTGAGCGTAATTCCGAGTATTTCGGAAGCGGCTATGGCATCTTCCGAAAAAGTCTCGTAAAAATCTCCTACTCTGAATAGTAAAATGGCATCGGGATGCTTAGATTTGATCTCGAAGTATTGCTTCATTAACGGGGTTTCGACAACTTCTTTGGCCACTAATAATGGATTTTATATTTGAAAAAACACAAAATTAGGCAATTTTTTAGAAATTGTTTAAGTTTTCGAATAGAAATCTGATTGGATGTTCACATATCGTCACGACTTGAAACAATACAAATCAGCGCCTCAATTTTAACATAGTTTATGTTTATTTATAACGCTTTATCTCCCTCCACTTCCTGAAAACCCGGTTAAAACCGGAAACTCTGTCAAAAAATAAGGATAAAGTACATCTTTTCCCGACTTATACTAAAAAAAATAAAATCTATCGCATAAGAAAACCGCTTTGAGGAGCGGTTGATATGTTTTGTGCTATAAATAAATTAAAATCCTAATGCATCTCTACAATTCCATTGGTGCAGATGTACTAATAAAAAGTATATAAATCCAAATCCCATTCCAATATGAAAAACAACCGGTCTTCAACCGTAGGAAGCGGACTGTTTTTGTAGATAATGAATCTTCGCTGATTATTGCGGAACTTCCCATCATATCATATTTAGAAAAATATTCATTGTGAACTTCCTCAAAGTAAGGAAGCAGTGCTGCGAAATGTGTCGCAGACAATCCCGTCAGGGAACAGAAACTTTTTTCGTTATGTTGATAATCTCTATAATTCATCCCGCAAAGGTATGCACACACACATAATATCAAAAATTTAATTTACATAAACTCTTTTGTTTTTCAACATTAAACAAATAGATATCTACAACAATTGACGGCTCAGTCCCCAATATTGCGGATTCGGTAAAATAAATTTGATTTCTTTGAAAAGCCTATCCTATTTTTGGCATCAGATAATTGATGTTTTACAAAAAATAATCGAGATGAGCTTAAAAAACAAATTGAAACAATGTGGCCAGATCGCCGCAGTGGGAGCTGTCCTCGCAAGCGGAACAATTATTCCGCAACAAGCTGAGGCTCAAAATCAAGCGAAGTCCAAAGGAAAACCGAATATTCTTGTAATTATGGGTGACGATATCGGACTCTGGAACTTGAGTTGCTGGAATCGGGGAATGATGGGTTTTCAAACCCCAAACATCGATCGGATCGCTAATGAGGGTATTTTATTTACCGACTACTATGGGCAGCAGAGCTGTACGGCCGGACGTTCGGCATTTATTACCGGACAATGTCCGCTTCGTACCGGTTTATCCAAAGTAGGAATGCCGGGCGCTAAAATAGGAATACAGAAAGAAGATCCTACAATTGCCGAATTCTTGAAACCATTGGGATATATGTGCGGACAATTCGGTAAAAATCACCTGGGAGACCGGGATGAATTTCTTCCCACCAATCATGGATTCGATGAATTTTTCGGAAATCTCTACCATCTGAACGCGGAAGAAGAACCTGAGCATCCCGATTATCCGAAAGACCCCGAATATCGTAAGAATTTTGGTCCGAGAGGCGTGATCCGTTCCACTGCCGACGGAAAAGTGGAAGATACGGGACCTCTGACAAAAAAACGGATGGAAACTGTAGATGAAGAATTCCTGGCAGCAACCAAAGATTTTATTACCCGCCAGCATAAAGCAGGAAAACCGTTTTTCACATGGTTCAATTCTACCCGGATGCATGTGTATACACACCTGAAACCTGGCGTAGAAGGCAAAACAGGACTGGGACTTCAGGCAGATGGTATGATAGAACATGACGGACATGTAGGCGAATTGCTTAAATTATTGGACGATTTGGGAATTGCCGAAAATACCATCGTCATTTACACTACAGATAACGGCGCCATGAAATGCGAATGGCCGGACGGAGGTTCTTCCCCTTTCCGTGGCGAAAAAAACACCAACTGGGAAGGCGCTTACCGTGTTCCTTGTCTGATGCGTTGGCCTGCAGAAATCAAAGCCGGACAAAATATCAATGCGATATTTTCTGCAGAAGACTGGTTGCCGACATTGGTAGCTGCAGCCGACGGAGATCCTGATTTGCGCGAAAATGCCCGCAAAGGCATTCAGGCAGGAAACAAGTATTTCAAAGTATATATTGACGGCTACAACCAATTGCCGTTATTGACTGGTAAAACAGATAAAGGCCCTCGTAATGAGTTCTTTTATTTCAGTGATGATGGCGAGTTAGTTGGATTCCGTCAGGGAAATTATAAATATATCTATCAGGTACAACGTGCTACAGGACAAGCAGTTTGGAGCGAACCATTTGTTAAACTACGCAGCGCTAAAATAATGGATTTGCGCTCCGACCCGTTTGAAACAGCCTGGGGAAATTCCGCTTTTTATGATAAGTGGGCAATGGAGCATGCATTTATGATTGTTCCCGCACAAACTACGGTCGGAAAATACTTAAACACTTACAAAGATTTTCCTCCCCGCCAAAAACCGGCATCATTTAATGTAGATGCACAAATTGAAGAGATGTATCGCTTAATGTCTGCGAATAAAGATTAGCTGTATTTGAAGTATTGGGGATAAATCGCTTCGCAACGGTTCTATAAACTTCTTTGCAACAGGAAACATTAATGTTAAATGTACGAGAAAATATAGAACCGTTTTTAATTTTCTTTTACAACTCTTTTGTAAAAAATATACTATTTTTGTGAGAAACGATCAGTTCGAGAAAATGTTGTATAAAAACAAGCATGATTTATTGATATACACCCTGATATTTTCAGTGCTGGGATGCTTATCATACTTCTTCATGGTAGGCTATACTGATACACCCAGCCAATATGATTCTTCGTTGTTCTCATTCAAAGAATTCGGGATTGTTATCCTTATTTTTAATATCTTCGGACATTTTCTTTTTTATATCAATGAAAAAGTCGGGATAAAAACCTTGTCTTTCCCTGGTAACAAACTGAGTATAGTGCTTTATATATTACTTGTCGGCGTATTTTTGCTGCTGTTGAATTACTTTGTGCTGGTATGCACCAAATGGATTGCAGGCTTGTCCGATCCTTTCCTGTTGCAAGTGAGAGGTTTGCGTATGTTGTTCATTGTTTGGATAATACAATTAATCATGGTGGGGCAGATCATCATCAATAGTTTTTATCGCCAGCTGACCGATTTATACAAAAAAACATCCGAACTGGAGGACAGTGCAACCAAAGCGAAATACCAGGCCCTGCAAAACCAACTGAATCCTCATTTCTTATTTAACAATCTGAACACTTTGGTCTCAGAAATAGAGTATAATCCGAAAAATGCCGCTTTATTTACCCATCACCTATCCGATGTGTATCGCTATATCCTTCAAAATAACGAACAACGATTGGTTTCATTGCGTTCGGAAATGGATTTTCTAAAATCGTATATATTCCTGCATCAGGTTCGTATGGGCGATTGTATTCGATTGCAAAGTACGATCAATAGCGATATATCTGAAATGAAAGTTCCTCCGCTTACCCTCCAACTGTTGGTGGAAAATGTAATCAAGCATAATGTGATCAGCCTTACAAAGCCGATGGTTATAAATATCTCTATTGATAATGATATGTTGATGATAAGCAATAACATCCGGACAAAAAAAATATTGACTCCGTCCGGGAAAGGCTTGCTGAATTTATCAGAACGTTACCGGTTATTATGCGGAAGAGATATTGAAGTGAAAATTGAAAATAAATGTTTCATCGTTAAAGTTCCTTTATTAAATGGATAAGATTACTGCGTGTATCATTGAAGATGAATTACCGGCTGCACGTCTCCTCTGTAATATACTGAAAGATATCCGGCCTGATTGGGAAATTACAACCCTTCCTGGAAATGTTGAAGAATCGGTGGAATGGTTTGCCGGGCACCCTCATCCGGATATTTTATTTTTAGATATTCACCTTACAGATGGAGATTCTTTTGAATTTCTGGAACAGGCCAATCCTTCCTCTCTGATCATATTTACCACAGCTTATGATGAATATGCGCTTAAAGCCTTTTCGGTAAACAGTATTGATTACTTGCTCAAGCCCATCCACCGGGAGCGGTTAGAAGAAGCGATTACAAAGTTCGAGAATTTATCACCGTCAAATAGGAAGAACCTTTTTCCAAAAGATCAACTTCAGGAGCTAATCGCTCAATTTTCCCGTCCGGAGAAGGTTTTTCGTACCCGCTTCCTGATTTCCGGAGGCGATAAGTTTTTCACACTGCAGGTAGAAGATATTGCCTTTTTTCACAGTGAAAATAAAATCACTTTTGCAGTTACCAACCAGAATAAGGAACATATTATTGATTTGTGTCTGGATAAATTGAAAGAACAGCTCGACCCCGACTTATTTTTTCGCACAAACAGGCAAACTATTGTCAATGTCAATGCGATACGGCGGATAGAACCTTATTTCCAGCATAAAATAGTTGTCCACACAATTCCTCCATTTAAAGAATCGATCATCGTCAGCCGGGAAAAGGTTAGCGAATTTAAGAGATGGCTGAATTATTAAAATCAATAATTCATTATTTCAAAGTAATTTACCACTCAAAAATAAAGCGGCTACCGTAAAATAAATGATCAATCCTGTGACATCAACAAGAGTAGCAACAAAAGGCGCTGAGGCTGTAGCCGGATCTAAACCGATTTTTTTCAACAAAAAAGGAATCATTGAACCGGAAAGCGTTCCCCATAATACAATGAAAACCAAAGATACGGAAACGCTGGCGCCAATCCACAACCAATATTCGCCATAATCATACAATCCTGTTTCCTGCCAGATAAATATCCGCATAAACCCGATTGCCCCGAGTATGGATCCCAAAGCTAAACCTGAAAAGATTTCTTTTTTCATTACATACCACCAGTTTTTTAGTTTCAATTCATTCAAAGCAAGCGAACGAATGATAAGACTGGCAGCTTGCGAACCCGAGTTACCTCCGCTTGAAATAATCAATGGAACGAATAAGGCAAGGACTACAGCTTTGGATATTTCTTCGTCGAAATGTCCCATGGCAGATGCGGTCAACATTTCACTTAGAAACAAAATAATAAGCCATCCGGAACGTTTCTTAACCATTTTCATCAAAGGCGTTTTGGTATAGGATAAATCCAAACCTTCCGTACCCCCGAACTTCTGGAAGTCTTCGGTACTTTCTTTTTCCTGTACATCCATCACATCGTCAACAGTGACAATCCCCAGTAATGTACCGTCGGTATCGGTTACAGGCAGAGCCACACGATCGTGATCGGCAAATACTTTAACCGCCATTTCCTGGTCATCGTAAGCATTGAGGGAAATAAAACGGTTGTCGCTGATTTCGGAAATGATTTGTTCCGGAGATGCCAGAATAATTTCCTTGATGCGTATATCGTCGATAAGCTTCCAATGTACATCGACAATGTAGATTACATTCAAGGTTTCAGAATCACGACCAAATTTCCGGATATGTTCCAACGCCTGTTGCACTGTGAAATATGGTTTTACAGCCACATATTCCGGTGTCATCAACCGTCCGATACTGTCTTTTGGATAGCCTAACAATTGAGTGGCGATTTCTCGCTCTTCCTTCGACAACATTTGCATCAGACGTTGACTTACTGCACCGGGCAATTCTTCAAAAAAAGCTGTCCGGTCATCAGGATCGAGATCATTGAGTAATCCTGTCAGTTGATTGACGTTGGCTGCCAATTCTTCAATAATACTTTCCTGTTCTTCATGAGAAAGATGTTGAAAAGTTTCTTTTGCCAGTTTTCGTGACAAAAGCCGGAATAAAATGATCTGGTCTGATTTTGACAGGCTACCTATGATTTCTGCTATTTGGAATGGCTCCAGGTTGCCTAATTCGTGTTTTACGGTTTTCCAACATTTGTCTTCAATGAGTTGTTGGAAATGAATTTTGATTTCATTCATGTTGTAATTTCCTTACAAATTTAACTCTGTAAGAAAACTACGAGAGGCCCCTTACAAAGTGGTTAATACTTCTGTTTTTCTGTAACTTGGATATGGGCCTTCGTCCATGATAATGAATTTTAAGTAAATAATTATCCCTGACAATAAAATAAAACGGATATAAAAATCGTACAAAGGTATAATTATTTTTCTGTGTATGTGGAAAAATGAACATACTTTGTTTGGCTTACATACAACAAAACCTAAAACTTAATATTCAATCCAATAATTATAACATCATTATGCCAATTACTCATTTCTAATGCAATCCGATTGTAGCTACAGTTATTTTTGTCTTATAGACCATGTAAAATATAACTTAAAATCAAGTTTATATGATAATAAAATGTGCTAATTGTAACGAATTTGTGAAAATACCGGAAAGCATCCTGAAATCAGAAAAGCCTCAGTTCATTTGTCATTTATGCAATAGATGGCAGGAAATAAAAATAGTCAGATTTATACATGAGGAAGAGGGAAAAACAGAAAATAGTAATAATTCAGCCCTGGGATCAGATCAAAATGAAACTTAACCTCTTATCAGCCTGGTCTTGCCTGTTATTAAAAAACGGATTATCTTTACGGTATGTTGAAATCGATATGAAGGTGAAAGGTGAGGGTCGCTTTTCACCTTCACTGGTCACAATATTCACCCAAATTTTAAACACAGGCATGAACAATAATTATCAAACAATCATTTTTGATTTAGACGGAACCTTAGTCAACTCTTTAGAAGATATTGCAGATGCAATGAACCGGACTTTAATCCGTTTCGGATATCCTGCCCATCCATACCAATCATATAAATATTTTGTAGGCAACGGATTGAAAAATCTTGTATATCAAAGTCTTCCTCAGGAAAATAAGAACGAAGAAGATGTGATTCTTTGCTTACAGGTTATGATGGAAGAATATGGAAGATCGTATGCCGAAAAAACAAAACTATATGAAGGCATTGCCGATTTATTGGATTATTTGACTCAGAAAAAAATCAAAATGGCCGTGTTATCCAATAAAGCGGATGTGTTAACTCAAAAAATTGCCAGTAAATTATTAAAAAACTGGTCCTTTGAAATAATTTTGGGAGCCAGCAAACAATTTCCTCACAAACCGGATCCGGAAGCTGCATTATTCATTGCTTCAAAAATGAATGCTTTACCGGAAAATATCCTTTACCTGGGCGATTCCAATGTGGATATGAAAACAGCCAATGCCGCCGGAATGTTCCCAATCGGAGCGGCATGGGGATTCCGCACAAGAGAGGAACTTTTTGAAAACGGCGCAAAAATCGTGATCGACAGGCCGCAGGAATTAATTGACATTAAATCTTATTCCCACAGATAAGTCTATTCTGGAGAGACTTTCTCTTTGTTTGTCGGGCAAAGTCATTTTTTGAGAATGACCGGATTTCTCTAATGTATAGTCGGAAAAAGAACCTCCAATCAACGAAACCTGAAATCCAACAGCTAAATTCTTCGATATCCCTATGTCATAACCAAGATCCATTACCATGCCAAATGTATCACTTGTTATTGTTCCGTTCTCATTATTTACAAAACCGTCATCTTTATATCTCAGATATCCTAAAGCTAAATTCAGGATAACCGCATTTTTTTTCGAATTATTAAAAAAACGAGTAGCAAATTCAGGTCCTATAAACATTGTAGAAGTATTTTCTTTAGAATACCCAAAATTCGTCTGTCCTTCGGTTGATGCTTTAAACAATAAATATTTAAATCCGGCGCCATAATAATCATTAAAATAATAACAGGCATCTGCTCCAATCTGAAATCCGGATCTAAGCCCATTGTAATAGTTTTTGTATGAAGTTGCCTCTTCAGCAAGATCTGCAGTACGATATCCCCACCCTCCGGAAAGAGCAAACCTCAAAGGGTTATGTGTCTTTTGTCGAATTTCGAGAACTTCATTTTCAGACACCTCCGGTTGAGAATAAAAATTATATTTATAATCGGTTACTTTATTTCTCTCTATTAAAGTACTCCTTACTTCATTCTTGTGCTTAAATGTGAAATAAATATAATCTTTATTTTCTTTTGTTATTTTACAATTCAAAGAGTCGCCATTGGTTATAAGTAAATCTTGGGCATTTGTATGAATAAATAGCGACAAACAAAAGCAAAACAATATCAGTTTCTTCATTTTTTTTGTTTATTTCTTGTTAATGTTGATTGAAACTCAGCTTTCGCGGCAGTAGCGTTTAATACGCTGATAGTAGGCCGCCCTACAACAATACCCATTGAGATTCCACACCGGATATAATATTCTTTTCCGAATTCTATTTTAATGGGAACTTCAGTCTTGGTTTCGGTTTTAGCCCAAAGGGTATTCATACCGTCTTTTGTGATTGTAATTGTTTCTGCAGTATTATTTTTCATTTTACAAATGGTCGAATCGCCCAAATGAAGATCATAATTAACTAATAAACCACTGCCACCCATTCTATATACATGAAGTAATGCATAATTTTTCCCCTCAATGGAAGACCCCCGAAGACCTGCAATGAAAGAAGAATCCGGCTCGGCAGTAATAAGAATTTTTGCTGTGATTCGATGACAACTACTCCATAAATCCGGAGTTTTATGCTCTGTGATCAGAAGAGAATTTCCGCCTGCTTTACGGGCTTCTTCTTTTGCTTTTGCAATTACTACATCATAATCACATTTAGTTGTAAAACCGGAATCACCGACTTTTACTGTTCCTAATTCTTCAATAACAGATGGCATTTCTTCTCCCATACCATACACAAGTACCTCTTTATCATAGGAAAGAGCCTGATATTTATTTGCAGAATCAAGTTTTGTACTCAACTTGGGAGAACAAGATAACAGTAAAATAAAAATCAAAAAAGTTGTAACTAATCCGATATTTTTCATAATAGAAATTTAAAATATTTGCAAATATATATATTATTTAACAGTGCACAACAAACAGGAGACAAAACTGTTTATATTTTTCAAATATTTTATAGTAATTTCGTTCCTGAATTTTCAATAATTTTCCTGATGATGAACAACATTGATCCTGAAATTATAATTGAGATAGTAGGAGCAACCCTCGCTTTGGTCTATTTAATATTGGAAGTCAGACAAAAGTGGACGATGTGGGTTGTCGGCATTATTAGCTCTCTTTTCTACGTCTATATTTGTTATCATGCTAAATTATATGCCCTTACAGGATTAAACAGTTGTTATGTCATCATGTCTTCATATGGTTTATATTGCTGGAGGTTCTCTAAAGATTCAGCCAATCAGGAACTCAAAATACAGAGGATTAATCAAAAGCTGATTTTACTATTGGCAGGTATTTCGTTGGTATTGTTTATCATATTATCTTTCTGTTTAAACCATTTCACAGATTCGACTGTTCCCTATGCTGATGCCGGAGTTGCAGCACTAAGCATTGTAGCAACCTGGCTGGCGGCCCGCAAGATTATTGAACATTGGCTGATCTGGATATTGGTGAACTATTTTTCTATTGGATTATATTTATATACAAAACTTTATCCGACAGCAATTTTATTTTTGATTTATGGAACAATGTCGATTGTGGGTTGGTTTAGTTGGAAAAAAATGATGGAAAAACAATGAAAAAAATCCCCTTTATACAAAATTTCCGGACAATAATCCTGGCAAACGGACTCTTCCCTTCTCACCAGATTCCTTTATCATTTATCAAAAACGCCGAAAGAATTATTTGTTGTGACGGAGCAACAGAATCACTGATTGAATCCGGAAGAGAACCGGATTATATTGTCGGCGATCTGGATAGTTTATCCTCCGGTTTACATAAAAAATACTGCGATCGTATATTTCATAACCCTGATCAGGAAACGAATGACTTAACCAAAGCCATTCATTTTTGTATCGAAAGAAACTGGAAAGAAATTACCATCCTGGGAGCAACCGGAAAACGCGAAGCTCATAGCTTGGGAAATATATCCCTACTTATCGATTATCAAAAACAAATTGATGTTCAAATGATTACAGATTCCGGTGTATTTATTGCGATTTTTCGAACCGGCCATCTGGAAAGTACTGCAGGACAACAAATCTCTTTATTCAGCCTCAATCCAAATACATTGTTTACAACATCCGGTCTTAAATATCCATTGAACAAAAGACCGTTGACTTCCTGGTGGCAAGGAACATTGAATGAAGCTTTATCCGACAGTTTTACTATCGAATTCGAACAAGGGAAACTACTTATATTCCGGGAATTTTCATTATAAAAAGCTGGTTGAATGGCTGAAATGTGACCAATATGAAGGTGAAGGGTGAAGGTCGCTTCGCTCATTGTGAACTCGTTTCACTCGTTGTGAAGAGGCGACAAACACAATTCACCTTACACAAGGGAGCGAAGCGACCTTCACCCTTCACCTTCATATCGATTTCATTTTAAAGATTTAATCAGCCTCCTGCTGTGTCATTTTCTGCAACTCTTCATGTTTTTTTTCGGAAACAGACAATTATCGAAGACATTCTTAATGATTGTGAATAATTTTGAAATATTTTTCCTGTTTTCAACAAACAAATCATTTATTCGACAATAGAAAGTAGAAAATTTGGCTCACAGATTGCCCGGCAGGCTTTATTTTTGTACACGATTGAATTAATACAATAACCTATTTGTTGCCAAATCCCTTACTAAATTCCTTAAAATCATGAAAAATTTTACGTTTTCAATTTTTTAAAAACTTTCCCCGTTGTTTATTAAAAAATGCCAGACGTTGCGCTTCTCCACATTGAGTAATCGAAGTTGAATATTTGATCAGGGATTCTATCCAGATTTTATGGTCTCTTGCAACCCGGCTATTCTGACATGAAAGAAAATTCAAACCATATGCCCCCACGCCGCAAGCCTCAAAACCGTTACCAAATATATAATGATATGAGGTGTCAAAATAAGTATCGGTTATATAAATCGAAACTTTAGCGCCATTTTTATACGCACCTCTCATTGCAACATCTTCAATATCATCAATAATCATAAGCATTTGTTGCTTCAGGATCTCAACATCATTTTTCGACAACAATTTAATCATATGAAAATAATCGATATCTTTTGCCACGGCTGTAAACAAAAAATCATTTAAAATATGGGTTGTCGAAACTTGTGTAGTGGCATCTATAAACGGCTGATATAAGTTTTCTAATTTAGGAGGAATGGCTACACTGGATAAAGACATATATTTTGTCCCGTTTTGTACCAGATGTATCCACCGGAATAAAGTAAATCTGGTAAATTCCTTATACTTAAAATAAAATGTAGGTGCAAATACTTTTCCCACAATATAGCTATAAGAAAGAGGATCGTTTTTCACAAAAATATACGACTTGGCGATATCTTCCATAGTCTGATAATATTTTTCCATAGTTGTGTTTGTATACGGCAAAATATGAAAGGCATATTTGTCTTCCCGATTTATTTCGATCAGGTTATCTATTGAAACTTCTAATTTTTTTGCCAGAATAACAGCCTCGTCCAGAGTTAATTGTATTTCTCCTCTCAATCGACGATATGCACCTTCCCTACTCAGTGAAAATAAATCCGTCAATGTATCTACAGGATTTTCATCTTCCTGCGAGCGGGACCGTAGGATGGAGATTAATTCTTCATGTACACTTCTCATGCCCTGATTAAAATGAATTTAAGAGTTCTCTTTGTTGATTAAAAAAAAGGGTTCCTTGTAGTTTCCCACTCCCAGAAATTAGGGTTGAATAGGCAATTAATGAGTCTATCCATAATTTTTGATGTTCGCAAATAACAGGATCTATACAACTTAATTGATTAATACCATACAGATAAACAGAAGATGCACTGAAGTTTGTTCCGGACAGATAACTATAATTGGCATCAAAATAGGCATTGGATATATATGTCAATGCTTTTTTCCCTGTTGTTAAATACACTCCGTCTTTAGTTGTGTTTTCCACATCATCCAACATCGAAAAAAGATCTTCTTTCAGTTTATCGATTTCATGAGGTTTTATCAGGTCTATTGCTGCAAAATATTTCAGGTCATTGATTAATGATAAAATGATATCATCTCCGATAATGGAGCAACTATTGACTTCCAATGATTCGGAAAATAATTCTTTCTGAATATCAATAATTTTTTGAGGGATAACAACTTCTTCTAATTGTTTAGCAGCTCCATAAGTATAAGATGTTTGGTAAAACCACTTGAAAAAGTAATATCGGGACAGAAATTTATATTTAAAACAGAATGGATGCAGGAATGTATTACCAGCAAAATAGAATACCGCATTCGGATCTTTTTTTAGCTGCTTATATATAGATAATGAAGATTGCAGCTGGTCATAATATTTCTCAAATGGTTCATCGGTAAAAAACTCCTTGATATGAAACATATGATAACCATTTTTGTCAATTCCAACCATTTTGTCTATCGACATAAATAGTTTTTCCGAAATGCGGGAAGCCTCGGTCAGTGTGAATTGTATCTCCCCTCTTAGTCGTCGATAAGCAGCTTCTTTACTCATGGGGACTAAACTAATAAGAGTATTCACTGCGTTTTCTCCTTCGGGTGTATGAAGTTTAAGAACTTCAATCAATTTTTCATGAATAGTTTTTTTCATAAAAGAAAAAAATCATTGTTTGTGTTTCACAATCACAAGGTAAATTCCTAAGAGCCCTCAAAGATATATCTTTATTTTAAATTAATCGATTAAATAAAATTATGTTTTTATTATATAAACGAATTGAGGATAAAAAAGTTGAGGCAGGAGTAAATTACCCCTGCCTGTCCGAAGTTTAATATAATCTCTAAACAGCACACCATGTTTATCCTGAACAATGGTAAAGGCATAGAATTGTTGAACGCTGATAAATTTTAATGAATGTCGGATAATACGCCCAAGCATCATGCTTCTATTTAAATTAATTTTGATGATGTACTTAGAAAATTATCTAACGTTTTCATTGCAAAATCATTCAGGTTATTTACTTTTGCAAAATAGTAAATATTTTCCTGATGAAAATAGATAAAGCCTTGCTTAAGCAGGAAGCAAAAGATTTTTCCTTAATTATCGGAGGTCTTTTGTTGTATGCTCTTGGGTGGACAGGATTTTTGCTCCCCAGCGAAATAACCACCGGAGGAGTTACCGGGATTGCCGCTCTCGTATTCTTCGGAACAAAGGTTCCGGTAGCAGTTACCTTTTTTGCCATTAACGCTGTTCTCCTGACATTTTCAATCAAAGTATTCGGCCTTAAATTCAGTTTGAGAACCATTTTCGGAGTAGTTTCGCTCACATTTCTCCTCTCTTTTTTCCAAATAATTATAAAAAAACCGTTAGTCGAAGATGAACCCTTCATGAATTGTATACTGGGAGGTGTAATCTGTGGAACCGGTCTCGGACTCGTTTTTACCGGTAAAGGAAGTACCGGAGGAACGGATATTATCGCCATGATTATCAATAAATACAAAAATATAACTATTGGAAAAGTCTTACTAGGCTGTGATGTCCTGATTATTTGTTCTTCCTATATTCTTTTTCAGAGCATCGAAAAAATTGTATATGGCCTTGTGGTCATGGGAGTACTTTCTTATACGGTTGATTTAGTACTTAACGGAACACGTCAATCCGTACAGTTTCTTATTTTTTCCAGTAAATATGAAGAAATTGCAGACAAGATCAATAAAGAAATCCATCGTGGATGCACCATATTGGATGGAACCGGCTGGTATTCAAAAAAACCGAATAAAGTAATTGTCGTATTGGCCCGAAAAGTAGAATCAGTAGCTATTTTTCGTTTGGTAAAAAGCATTGATCCGGATGCATTTGTTTCACAAAGTCTTGTGGTTGGTGTTTTTGGACAGGGATTTGATAAAATGAGAGGATAAATTTTAGCGAAATATACTTTGAGAATATTCTATATAAGGACTTTGAATTCCTGCCACATCCAAAATGCTGTGAAATAAAAATTCGGATCCAAAATGCTTATTTCGTTTATTTATGGCATTTTCATATTTCTCCGGATGTGATGATTTATAAATGGGTGACATCCAAACCAAACAAGCAGGACGATGTACAAACGGAGCATCTACTGCATGCAACCATACATTATCCTCCCCAAGGTTTTCCCCATGATCTGATAAATAAATTAAAACTGCATTTTTATTCCTTAACCGATCAATCAACGAATACAGAAAAAAATCTGTATAAACCACAGTATTATCATACGAATTGATTAATTCTTCTTCTGAACTTGAAGATATTATACGACTTTTTGTGATTGGTTGATAAATTTTAAATTCCTCGGGAAAATGAGAATTATAATACCAATGTGACCCTATTGTATGCAATATAACAAGATTCTTTGGATTATTTTTTTGTAAAAAATTATCAAATAAAGGGAGTAAAGATCCATCCAACCACATATCAAAGACATATGATGATTTTTCCATATTTACATACTGCAAACTGTCACACTCATGCATGAAATAAATATAAGTATCTGCACTTTCCTGATTAGCCAACCATATTGATCGAAAATCACATGCTTCAAAAAGATCAATAAAAGAACGTTCCTGAAAAGCCCTGTTTTCATGTAAACTATCCGCCCGAGTCATGATATAAGGAATACTTGCATTTGTATGAGCTTGTTTGCTGTAAACATTTATATAAGAAATTATATCTTCCTGAAATAAATAAGGAGTCGTATTTCGTTTATAACCATTGATTCCCAGATGATCAGACCTCAATGATTCTCCAATTACAAAAACAACAGTCAAGCTATCAGGAACTTGAGAACAATCAATATTTTCAGACAAAGATGGACGATCTGTCAAAGCAATTTCTTTTTCATCAATATAACGTTTCATAATGAAGTAAACATTGAAAGGTATTCTTTCTGAAACCGGACGTTTAAACCTGGGAATATTAAAGACAAAAAAGAAAAAACATAATGAAATTACCCAATGAACTCCAATTTTTTTAACAATAATTGTTTTAAATCGAAATCTAATAAAAATGATAGATATGACCATTGCTAATATAACAAATATGAGTAATCCTATTGTAAATAAATCACTCGAAGTATTCATATCATTATCCAACGCTGCATCCAGAATCATAGTGGTTAACACAGCATTCATCGTATACCGAAAATAAGCTAAAATTGAACTGACAAATACAATTATCGGATAAAAAAAAGCAAATAAATATTTATTAATTGCTAAAATATAGATCAACGCCCAAATGCTAATTTGGATGACCATCCATTGTGAGAATATAATAAAAAAATCACTCCAACTTGAAACCGGAGAACGTAAAAAGTCTGTAGAAGAAAATAAAACTCCTATAAATAGACTTGCTAATGTAACAAAAATAAAAAAAATAACTGTTTTCTTCGATTTTGTAAACATAACTAATTTAGTATATTCCTTGGGGTCGTCCAAGTAAAAATGGAGAAAATCGATTAATAAACCAAATGACGGGAGTCAATATAATAAATGTAATGACAACATATGCAATATTCGGCCAAAAAG
The DNA here is from genome assembly GCA_031553435.1 of Bacteroidales bacterium. Classification (GTDB taxonomy): domain Bacteria; phylum Bacteroidota; class Bacteroidia; order Bacteroidales; family Azobacteroidaceae; genus JAVBLQ01. The sequence goes on from JAVBLQ010000040.1 coordinate 46,270, forward strand.
TTCCATCTAATACCTCCAATGGTATTTTAAAAATAAATAATTGAATACCTTTCAATAAAGAAAAACACATCAGATGCAATGCCAACACAACAATAGTATTTCTTCCATAAAATCGAAAAAAGCGATCCAAATGAAAAAAGCTACTAAAAAAAAGAGCAAATAAAATGCCACTCAAAGAACATGTAAGAAACAAAAAATAATTGTTAAAATGGAGCATATATATAGATATATAACCTGATTTGCCATTTATCCAAGCTAAATACAAAGTTATAATTCCAAATAAACAGGTAAAAAATAATCGAAAAAAATATTTCAAGTGCAAAATATACTTTTCTATCATTTTTTTATTTCTAAACCAATAACCAAACTGTATAAAAATAATAGCAAAAAAACTAACATCTATTCCAAATGGGAAACGAAAACTTAAAAAAAACTTAACTATCATTCCTAAGATAAAAAATAAAATACTAACAAACCAACCATAGTTAGAATAATATTTTTGATATAAATAAAAAATTATTTCAGCACAAAATAGAGATGGTAAAAACCAAAGAGGCATGTTAAATCCCAGATATTCCTTGGTTGGAATTGCGCAAAAAATTCCTATAAGATACTTTAACGGGTCATGATCAGTGGTAGGATTATATTTTCTATTAAAAAAATACCAAAACGTAAAAGTAACAAATGCAAAAAACAAATAGGGAATTATTAATGTCTTAAACTTCTTCCAAATGAAAAGTTTCAACCCGTACTTTTGAACAGTAATCAAATATCCGGACAAAAAGAAAAAAAGTGGCATGTGGAAACTATTCACAAAAAGCAATTTCAGTTCTGGTAAAACAAGGTGTCCAAGTAGAACTAAACTAATTCCAAAAACTTTTAATATATTAATAAAACCAATTTCTCTTATTTGTTGGCTCATTTTAAAGATTAGAAAATATTTTTAGATGCAAAGATAAATACATATTTCTTATATTTGCAATTATTTATAGTAACAGTATTTTTTATGTAATTTTTATCAATAAAATACGTTGTATGTGTATAAAAAAACAACTTGTTTTTGCCACCAATAACAAACACAAATTAGAAGAAATTAAAGAAATATTTGGTCAAGATTATCAGATTTTATCTCTTAAAGACATTCAATGTTTTGAAGATATTCCGGAAACAGCCGAAACATTAGAGGGTAATTCATTGTTAAAAGCTCGTTATGTATGGGAAAAATATGGCTTCGATTGTTTTGCAGATGATACCGGATTAGAAGTTAAAGCATTAAACAACGCTCCCGGAGTTTATTCCGCAAGATATGCCGGAGAAGGGAAAAGTCCGGAAGACAATATGAATAGAGTTCTTTACGAACTAAATGATCAAGAAAACCGAAGCGCTCGTTTCCGAACTGTTATTGCATTGATTATTAATGGAAAAGAATTCCTCTTTGAAGGAGAAATCAATGGAAAATTAATAGAAGAAAAGAGAGGAATCCATGGGTTTGGCTATGACCCTCTATTTATTCCTGAGGGATATGATCAAACTTTTGCCGAATTGGGCAATGATATTAAAAACTCTATCAGCCACAGAGCACAAGCTGTAAAAAAACTAAAAATATTTCTCAACGAAAACATGGGAAACCATATGGTATCTCTATAAAATAAAATATCCGCATATGAATCGCATTTTAAATAAAAAAACAAGTTTATTGTTGATAATCTTTTTTTCAACAATAAGTACCTTAACACAAGCACAAAAAGTCGGGAGTTGGAACACCTATATGGCATATAGTAATACAATCATGACAGCCGAAGCCCTGAATAAAGTATTCGCCGTTGCCGACGGTTCATTATATTCCTATTCTCCTGAAGATGATGAAATTAAAGTATATTCAAAATCCGATGGTCTTAGCGATGTTTTTATTCAACAAATCAAATATGATCCTAATTCCAAATCATTAATTTTGATCTATGATAATTTGAACATTGACATTATCACAGAATCCGATATTTTTAACATTTCGGCTATCAAAAATAAATCCATTACAAACAAAACTATCAACAATATTGAAATTTATGGCCAATATGCCTACTTATCCACAGCTTTTGGCATTGTAGCCATTGATTTGCAAAAAAAGGAAATCAAAAACACATATCAACTTGATAAAGACATCCGTTCAGTTTGCGTTATGGGAGATTATACCTATGCCGCAACTTCAGATGGAGTTTTAGAAGCGCTCAACTCATCCAATTTGCTTGATAAAGGTAGTTGGAAATACTTTCCTCTTTCTCATATTAACTTAAATGATAAAGATATCCAAAAACTTCTGATATTTCAAAATACTTTGGTCTTTTCCCAATATGAAAAAGGGATATATTATCTGGACAGTAATAATACTGTTGTAGAATTAAACTGGGGGGCTTTTAAAAAAGTAGACTTGGTAAATGATCAAATTGTTGGAATAGAAAATGAAAAAGTAACTTTTTACCCGGATCTTTCTTCTAATAAAAAAGATGTGGTTCAAAACTTATACATAAACGATATTTCTTCCAATAGTAAATCAAATATTTACTGGACAGCACAAGGCGCTAATGGGTTGGTTTCAATTAAAAAAGAACCAGGATCAACTTCATACGAAGTAATCAAAAAAGATCTGGCAATCAATAGTCCGAAAAGAAACTCGATCTACTACATGATTTATTCTCAAAACAAGCTGTTGATTGTTGGAGGAGGAAGATGGGCTGACCGGTTCCATTATCCGGGCACCTTAATGGTTTTAGAGAACGGAAGTTGGTATAATTTTAATGAAAATGACATTGCCAAACAAAGTGGAACTCAATGTAACGACTTCATATCTGTTGTTGTAGATCCTTTAGATGCCAACCATTATTATGTTGCAAGTTATGGTGAAGGCCTTTATGAATTCAAAGATAATAATTTTGTAAAATTATATGATCTGACAAATAGCACCTTGGAAAGCGCCAACGGACTTCCCAATTATGTCAGGGTTGATGGTTTGGCCTTTGACAAAAACAACAATCTTTATTTAACCAACACAGGCGTAACCAATTATATACAAATATTAAAACCTGACAAAACCTGGACTACCCAGACATACCCGACAATGGGTAAAAAAGGGACAATTAACCTTACATTAATCACCAAAAGCAATCAAAAGTGGCTCAATATACCGCGTTCCGGACCCGGATTATTTGTTTTTGATGAAAAAGGAACTATCGATAACTTAAATGATGACAGATCCTATTTTTTCAGTTCTTTTAGTGACCAAAATGGAGAAACGATAAGCCCCTCGGGCTATTTATGTATGGCTGAAGATTTGAATGGAACCATATGGGTAGGAACAGACCTTGGCCCCATCCTGCTGAATAATCCTTCCAGAGCTCTTGATGATCCTCAAAATTATAGATGTTATCGTACTGTCGTCCCATATGAAGAAGGAAGCACAGATGGATATTATATGTTAGAAAATAAACAAGTCAATGCCATTGCAATCGATGGAGCAAACAGAAAATGGATAGGAACGCAAAGTTCCGGAATCTATCTGCTCAATGAAACAGGGGCTAAAATAATCCATAACTTCACAACTGAAAATAGTCCGCTTATTTCTAATACAATTACAACTATTGCCATCAATGATAATAGTGGGGAAGTATTCATCGGAACAGACAAAGGTCTTGTTTCCTACATTTCAGAAGCAACAGAAGGTAAAGCTGATTATTCTGATATTTATGCATATCCCAATCCTGTCCGTCCCGAATTTGATAATCAAGTAGTAATCACAGGACTTGTTAAAGATTCTAACATAAAAATTACTGACCTGAAAGGAAATTTAATGTACCAAGGCACTTCTATTGGTGGACAATTCGTCTGGAATTGCACTAAAGCTTCAGGAGAAAGAGTAAATGCTGGTGTCTATCTCGTTTTTGCAGCCACAAAAGATGGCAGCATGGGAGTTGTTACTAAAATAATGGTAGTGAAATAAAAATTAATTGATGGAGATTATTGCAAAAAGAATCGAAAAACTTCTGCAAACCAAAACCATTTTATGGTGTCTGATATTTTTGGGTGCATTTATAAAATTGCTATTGATCCCTAGATGTCCGGATATGAGGGATTTTGATCATTTCATAAATCCTTGGATTGAGTTTATAAAAAATAATGGATATTTTAAGGCGTTGGAGCATAATTTTTATAATTATACTCCGATGTACATATACTTTTTGACCATCATTGCCAAATCAGGATTCAACTCTTTATTTTCAGTAAAAATCTTATCTATTTTTTTTGAATATGTAACAGCTTATTTTATCGGAAAATTTTTAGTTGAAAAAACAGGAAAAAAACATTTGATGACAGCAGCTTTCGCAATATTCCCTCTTTTGCCGACAGTTCTTATAAATTCTTCATATTCAGCTCAATGCGATTCAATTTACACATGTTTTGTTATCGGAAGCCTGTTTTTTCTTTTTAGGAAAAAACAATTTCTATCCTTTCTTTTTTTAGGAATTGCTTTTTCATTTAAGTTACAAACAGTTTTTGTATTTCCATTTTATTTTTTGTTACTACTTAAAAATCAGGTAAAATGGTATTATTTTTTATTAATACCTCTGACATATTTTTTTAGTATATTGCCGGCTTGGATTCTAGGGAGGCCTCTATCGGAGCTACTTACTATTTATCTCAACCAGGCAAATAATTACAAACTCTTAACAATGAATTTACCCAATCTTTATGTATGGTTGAGTAATGACTATTATGAATTGATTAAAAACATCGGTCTTGTGGTTACCGTTATTGTCAGTTTGGTTGGAGCTTTTTTATTAAGGAAAAAGCGCCTTAATCTGGAATCAATGGTAAAATTGGTATTTTTATGTGCTGTTTTGTTTCCATTTATATTGCCGGGAATGCACGAAAGATACCTGTTTGTGGGAGAAACATTGGCTGTTGTATATTTCCTTTTGTTTTTCAAAAAAATATATATCCCTATTGGGATATTCACTATTTCTTTTATCTCCTATCTTCTATGCTCCAGATTTCATGATTATATTCCAACACATTTATTATCCATTTTTTACTTGTTTATCATTTCTTGTTTGATTAAAGATTTCTTGCATGATATAAGGACTGATTAAATGGAAAAAATAAAAGACAATTACTTATTTTTCATAATCATAATTGCCTTTATCGGTGGAAAATTATTATTATGGGATACCTATTTTTTTTGGGACAGTATAGCAACACTATCCATTCCTGCTCATTTTTTATTTGAAAATAATTTTTCTTCAGTTATCTTCCCCCATAATATGGTTGATGACAATCTGGCTTTAAGCTCTCTTTTAGCTTTTACTTGGAAAATTTTCGGACGAACAATCACTGTAACTCACATCTTCTTCATTTTTACCGGAATAATTCTTATTTATCAATCTTACAAATTATGTAAAATTTTTGTTCCTGACAATAAAATTTTTCCATATATTTTTTTACTATTCATTTCAGATCCGGCCTTAATTACGCAATCATTGCTTTTCATGACAGATACAGTAATGGTACTTTTTGCTGTAATGAGTATCCGTTATATGCTAGAAAACAAAAAAATAGCATTTTCTTTATCGATTTTAGGATTATCTTTATTAAGAGCAAGGGGATTTTGCATGTGCATCGGAATCGGTTTAAGCTATTATATCTACTTATTATTTCAAAATAATTGGAGGAATTTTTTTAAGTTACTATTCTCAGCAATCATCCCATTTATTCCCGGGATTGTATTTTTTATTACTTTTTCAGTTTTCAGGAGTGTATCAACAGGTAGTTCATATTATTTCTTCAGAGAAAATAATCCTTGGGCAGAACATTATCATATTGTTGAATTCAAACATTTTATCAAAAATATTGCTGCCGCCGGGCGATGCTTTCTCGATTATGGACGTTGTTTTATTTGGATCATTTTCGGAATTATATTTTTCAGATTCGGATTTAAGAGAGTTTTCAAAATAGATATATCTACTCCAGGTATCATTTTAAGCTCCACCTTATTATGTATGTTGTTTGTAACTATTCCCGTAACAAATCCTTTCGGGTTTAGATATTTTATGTTACAATATATGTTTTGCGCCCTTATTCTGGGAATATTGCTTTTCCGTTTGTTGAAACAAAAATGGGCAAGAACAATCAGTATATGTTTGATTATCGGACTGTGGAGTGGCCACCTTTGGATCTATCCCGACAAAACACCCAATGGGTGGGATGCAACATTAGCTCATTTACCTTATTATAAATTACGACAAGATGCCTTAAATTATTTAGACAAAAATAATATTGACTTTCAAACAGTAGGATTTTTCTTTCCTGCTGAATCAAAAGGAAAATACATAGAACTAAACAATGATGAAAGATCTTTTGCTGAATTTGATACAAAAAAAAATAAATACATAGCATTCAGTAATATCGCAAACTGGAATGATGAGCTTATCGATGAAATAACCCAACATTGGATATTAAAAAAAGAATTCTCAAGAAACAGCGTTTTTATTCGGATTTATAAAAATCCGTTATTAACAGAATAACCTCAAAACTTCCACCTTACCAAACAATAAACATCCATTTTATCTTTTCCTTCAATCAATTCAAGACCGGAACTGATTTGATCATGGTCAAGATAATGTGTCCAGGCAAATTTCATGTTATAAGTAAGATTTTTTGTCATATC
>JAVBLQ010000119.1:0-12157 GCA_031553435.1 Bacteroidales bacterium
TCGCGCTCAGGGACGGACGAAGGACGGAACTTAAGTTTAATACTGGTTGAATTCATAACTTTAACCTTAAAATTATTAGTGTATTTAAAATTTTGTAAGGTTAAAACGTTATGGGAGGGGCAAAGGTTTACATGGTGACCGATGAGGTTGTCTCAAAAGTGAAATTAGCACACAGAATACACAGATTATACGGAAAATTATAATTCTTATTATTTTGACAAATTGCTTATTCTTAAGTGAATACAAAATAAATAATTTGTGTTATTTTGTTTAATCCGTGTATTCTGTGTGCTATTAGTTGACTTTTGAGACAGTCTCATAAAATTTCAAACAGGATTTAGTCCTTCTCTCTTATTGAATAACTTCCTCCAATTTCTTCACTAACTCATCTCCCCTTAATCCTTTAGCAATAATTACACCATTAGGATCCAGTAAGATTGTTTGAGGAATAGAATTAATTGCATATTTCTTTGCTGCGATAGATTCCCATCTTCCAAGATCGGAAATTTGCGGCCAGGTAATATTCAATGCTTTGATTCCATCTACCCAGGCATCTTGTTTGTTGTCAAGAGAAATACCTACGATTTCGAAATTTTTGTTTTTGTATTTTTTATAAAGTTCTACCAATACAGGCATTTCTTCGCGACAAGGACCACACCATGAAGCCCAGAAATCTATCAATACATATTTGCCTTTTCCTGCATATTCTGATAATGAAACGTCTTTTCCGGAAGGATCTTTCAATGTTAAATCAGTGAAATTTTTATTGATAGCAGTATTGTTGTAAGCATCAATAATTTCCATGAAAGGTTTCACTTGTTCTTTGGCTTTGAATGCTTCACTTGTTTTATCCATCAAAGCCGAGAGTTTATCCAAAGGCAGACGCCTGGCTTCTGATAAGAATAATTGTTCTCCCAAAGGATTTGTCAGATTAGCTCCGATGAAATTGACTTTTTCTTCTTGGATTTTATCAGCCAGTTGATAGAATTCATTTTTCAGTTTTTCATCCAGTTCATCTGTCATTACACTATCTTCAACAGCTTGATCATGTTCTTTCTTGATTTCAATCATTCTGTCTTCAAGCGGAATATTGGCATCAAGACTTTTTTGGTAAGCATCATTGATTGGCGTTCCGGTAATCTTGATTTGTTTACCTGTAATATTGACAAGAATTTTACCGGCTTCAAGTAATAAAGGCCTGTTTATTTCCGATTGGTCTGTAGAGATGTAGTAAACGCCTGGCGCATCTATTTTTCCCTGGAAAGAAAATTTTCCGTTTTTGATTTTAGCAGTGTCCGACATTTCTGTATCATTGTCATATGTACTCAAAATGACATTTTGTCCCTCATCCATTCCTTCAGCGGCACCTTGGATAGTATATTGATCCTTCGGAGCACATGAGAATAAGATGGCTGATACGGTAAAAAATAATACTGACTTTTTCATATTTTATAATCAATTAAAATAAAGTACGAAGGTATGGATTTTTTGTTAATCCAATTGTTTTTTATCCGGGAATTTAAATTGAATGGCTACTTTTTTGAATCCCATTGCGTTGAGCATCGGAGTGAGCATTTTAATTGCATTGCTTTGACTGTCGGTATTGATTCCCATACGATTGGCTTCCACATAGAGTTGTGATTCGGCATGACGGTAGGCTTCATCTACAAGGGCGTGTGTGTCCCAAAGTCCGAATTCGACATTGTAAACGCGGGAACGTTGATGATCTACTTTACAATAACAAATTTCCGGAGCAGGAAGTGATAAATGAATGGAATCTTTTTGAACCTGAATATCTTCCGGCTTGATTTTTGAAAAATCAATACAACCGACAACTTCTCCGACAACAATCAGCAGGGTTTTGCTGTTAGGCAGCCATTGTCGCACTTTTTTATATTCCACCACATTTTCGACCGTATATTTTACAACTTCCAGTTTTCCCATTTGTTCGATATTCGTCACAATCATGCTGTGAGATACTTCTGCGTCGGTTCCTGATTTTTTGTGTTTTTCCCAGATAAATATGCTGGTGATTATCAGGACTACAATTAGGAGGACGTAGATGAGGAGTTTGTTCATATGAATTTTATCTTTTTCGCCGCAAACATACTCATCTTTATCAATAATAATCCGTGTTTGAAGCGGCTGATTTGTGTGCTTCCGTATTCCCGGTCTTTGTAACGAATGATAATTTCCGTTATTTTCAGATTTTGTTTGGCTGCGCCGAATAATAAATCGAAATCGCCAAAAGGATCGAAATCGCCGAAATAACTCCGGTTTGCTTTGATTGTTTCATAGTCTTTACGGGTAAGAACTTTGGTGCCGCAGAGTGTATCTTTTAATCGTTGACTTAATAAAAACGAGAAAAACCAGCCGAAAAATTTATTCCCCAACAAGTTCAGGAAGCGCATAGCCCCTTTCTCCATCGGATAGACCAGGCGGCATCCGTTGATAAATTCTCCTTTGTTGTATCTTAAAGCATCATAAAACTTGGGAAGTTCTTCGGGTGGCATTGTTAAATCGGCATCCAGAATCATCAGGATATCTCCGGTGGCAGCGTCGAAAGCTTCGCGGACGGCATTGCCTTTTCCTTTGCCGCTTTGTTTCATCAGTTTGATATTTTTATCGGGATAAGCTTTTTGTACGCGTTCCATTTCTTCATAAGTATTATCGGAAGAATTTCCTTCAATAAAAATGAATTCCTGAGAAGTTCCGAATTCCGGCGTGCGCTTGATAGCATTTTCAATATTTCCTTTTTCATTTCTTGCAGGAACAATGATTGAGACGCTTGCTTCATTGTCGTCACTTAATATGGGCCGGGCGACCTGAATATTTACCAGATCTAAAGAATTGAGAACCGGAAGATTGGCTAAAATTCTATTAAACAGGAAATTCAAAATGGGAATATACACCGGCAACAATACTTTTCTTTCAACTTTGATTACCTGAAAATTTTCAAGTTGTAGCAGATTTTGAATATCCTTGATTGAGAACCAGTTTTGATTGGGTTGTTTTTGTTTTAACCCTAAAGTTTCCAGTATTTTAATCAATGGTTCCCATAAAAAATTGTATTGAGAAATCACAATTCTTGTTTGCGGATGACACAGCTTGCGAAGATTGGCAATTGCTTTTTGAGCATCCCATAAACAGCCCAATGTATCGCTTATAATGATGTAGTCGAAAGTTTCATTTAATGCCGACTCTTCAATATCATCGACTTTGAAATGCAGGTCCGGATATTTTTTTGTGGCGATTTCAATAATTTCCGGAGCAAAATCAATTCCGACTCCATATGCTGGTTTTACTGCGTGCAATAGATTACCTGAACTACAGCCAATTTCTAAAACTCGCTTATCCTGAGGAATGATAAATGAAAAATATTTTTCAAGCAATTTGTGGTAAAAACGGTTTCTTTTGTTCCATTTTTCACGTTTTTCCGCAGTATTTCTGTAAAATTCCAGTACTTCTTTTTTTGTCATCTTACAATGTTTTTTCTATTTCTATGGTGTGAAAAAGTCCTAATTGACCAGCAAAAGGAGATATCAATTTTTCTGCAAATTTAACAAATTTATATAAAGAAAAAGGGATTAATGCAGTTCTTGAAAGTCCTCCGCTGAAAATATACAAAAAAGGTGTGTGATATTCGATCGTATATAGATTTTTAGGATATAATTCTTATCTTCGTTGCAAGTTACAAAGAAAAGAAAAATGACGACAACAAAAAAGAAAAAAGCTACAAATTCAGTGTATAGCAGTTCGTTTTTAGATAAATCTGATGCATTTTTTGATCAGCATGATAAATTATTTTTTTGGATCCTTTTCGGAATCACCTTTCTTTTCGGAATGTTATTGTATGATCCGGGAATCAGCCTGACCGGAGATGATTCAGCGTATATTCTCAGGGCTAATAATTTTATCAAACACTTTTCTTTTCCTGACTATCAGGGTCCGTTGTATCCGATTGTGTTAAGCATCCTGGCCTTTTTCTTCAAGATATCTTTATTTCCGTTGAAAATGTTGTCGATGGCATCCATGCTGGGGTTTGTCTATTTCACGTTTATTGCTTTCAGGAAAAAGATTCCGGCTACTCTGTTGTTTGTCACTTTATTGTTAACAGCGATTAATTCATTTGTCCTTTATTATGCGAGCCAGACATACAGTGAGGCTTTTTATATGTTCATGCAATCATTGGTGCTTTTTGTTTTCCTTCGTTTTTTCATTCCCGGACCGGAAAATATTACATGGAAAATCGATATTAAAAGGCATGCATGGCTGGCACTTGCCATTTTGGGTGTAGCTTTAACACGTTCCGTCGGATTTTCGGCATTGATTGCCATTGTCGGGTATTTTCTTCTTTATCGTCAATGGAAAAACCTGGCTCTTTCAATTGTATTTTTTTGTGTTATATTTCTTGTTTATCAGGGAATTAAATCTTCAATCTGGCATGACGGTAGTTTGCAGTTCAGCGGTCAGAGTTCGATGTTATTAAACAAAAATCCTTATCATGCCGAATATGGAAAGGAAACATTTTCCGGATTTGTTGACCGGTTATTGGGCAATTCAAAACAATATTTGTCAAAAGATCTTTTTGTTGTGATGGGAATAAAAAAGGCGGCAATAGATGGTGGTTCTAATGAAGGAAATACATTTTCTACCGTTTTGATTTACGCTTTGGCTATACTCTCTCTGATTTTTTCTTTCAAAAAGAATAAATCTTTGTTTTTTACAGGATTGCTGACGGGAGCGTTTTTGTTTACTTCTTTTATCGTTTTACAGGTATTCTGGAATCAGGATCGTTTGATTATTCCTGCTTATCCATTGATTCTGATGGTTGTTTTTGCGGCGTTTTATTATTTGTTGCGAATGGAAAAATTCAGGTCTTTCCAGTTTCTCTTTTTCCTGCCTGTAATCATTTTATTTTTTACAGGAATGGGAGATACGATCGGTTCAATTAAAAAAGCAAGAAAACTAACGGATATGTATAGCGGATTGACCATAGACTGGAAAAACTATGCGATGGCCAGCCGCTGGGCCGGAGAAAATCTGAAAGAAACAGATCTGGTGGCTTGCAGAAAAGCTCCCATGTCCATGATTTATTCCGGGGGCAAAGAATTTTATGGAATTTATACGGTTCCAAGTGGAAACTTTAATGCTTTCCTGAAGAATTGGGAAACGAATAAATTTGTAGCTTTTCCATTTGATAACCAGATGTCTCAGGAGCTATTTCTAAAAATACAACCTGCATATGTGGCGCATCTGACTGTCGGAAATATGGATCTTCTGATTGTGAATCATACAGATTCCGTACAGCAGGTCATTGCCGAACGTCACATAAATGTAGTTTCTTCTCCTGATGTGATCAGGAATGCGGCATCTACTGTAAATAATCAGGTTTCCGTACTTTATGCGGATTCTTTGTTGGCTCCGTTTAAGCAAAGAGGAGTCACTCATGTATTGACTGCCAACATCGGAATGAATACCGTGGAACGGTATCTGTATTATATACAGGAAAAATATCCGTATCTGTTTGAGCAGGTTAAGCAAATCGGGAATGATAATCAGGCTCCGGCGACGATTATAAAAATCAGGTGGGATTTGTTGAAAAACAATTGAAAATGGAGAATTGACAATTAATGATGACGATTTTTATATTGCAATCGTTTCCATTGCTATTTACCTTATGTTTCTTCCTCTTTTTTTGTAAAATCCTCACAATGAATATATCTTTGTGAAACACATCATTAATGAAACATATCATGAAAAAAATTATCCTTTTTATTCTTTGTGTAGCTTGTTATACCCAATTTTCGATTGCCCAGAATCTGAAAGTTGAACCTGCTTTTTGGTGGACAGGTATGAAAAACAGCGAGTTGCAGGTTATGGTCTATGGTAAGGATATTGCTTCGTATCAGGCATCCGTCAATGTGCCCGGTTTGGAGATTAAAGATCAGGTACGACTTGAAAGTCCGAACTATTTATTCCTTTATTTCAATCTGAAAAATGCAAAACCCGGTAAATTTGATATTTTATTAACTAAAGATAAAAAGAAAATAGCAGTTCCTTATGAACTGAAAAACCGGAATATTGCACCTGAAAAAAGAATTGGTTTCAGCACCGAAGATGTGTTGTATCTGATTATGCCTGACCGTTTTGCCAACGGAGATCCTTCTAATGACCAGATCAAAATGAAAATTCCGTATACGGTTGACCGGAATGATCCCAATGCCAGGCATGGAGGCGACTTGTCAGGTATAGAGAAACATTTGGATTACATTCAGGATTTGGGAGTAACTGCCGTTTGGTTGAACCCTGTATTGGAAAATGATATGCCGAATGGTTCTTATCATGGATATGCCACAACGGATTATTACAAAGTCGATCCCCGTTTCGGGACAAACGAAGATTATATTCGTCTGATAAACAAAACGCATGAGAGAGGAATGAAAGTTGTAATGGATATGATTTTCAACCATTGCGGTAGCGAACATTTTTGGATGCACGATCGCCCGTCTCATGATTGGTTCAATAATCCGGACAAATATGTACAGACATCTTATCGTCTCACCAGCTATTTTGATCCTTATGCTACAAATTTCGATAAAAATAAAGCTGTTGACGGATGGTTTGTCGAAATGATGCCCGATTTGAATCAACGCAACTATCATCTTGCCCGTTATTTGACCCAAAACAGTATCTGGTGGATCGAATATGCCGGGATTGATGGTATCCGGATGGATACACACCCGTATGCAGATTTTGATATGATGTCCGGCTGGTGTAAAGAAGTGTTGACAGAATATCCTGATTTCAATATTGTAGGCGAAGCCTGGTATAATACGGTTGCGGGTACAGCCTGGTGGCAAAAAGACAGCAAAATAAATCAAAGAGGCAATACACATCTGAAAACGGTAATGGATTTTCCGATGGCCTGGGAAATTAATTCCGCCGTATCCGAGGAAACAATCGGGGAGGTCGGATTGAACCGTTTGTACAACCAATTGAGCTTGGATTATCTTTATACGGATGTTAATAATGTGCTGACTTTTGTAGACAATCATGATACCGACCGTTTTCGCCGGGCCAATGAAAAAGGTTTGAGCCGCTTCAAACAAGGTTTGACATTTTTGTTTACAACAAGAGGTATTCCTCAAATTTATTATGGTACCGAAATTTTGATGAATGGCAGTAAAGCGAAAGGTGATGGCTATATTCGCCTTGATTTTCCCGGAGGATGGCCTGGCGATGCAAAAAATGAATTCACTTCTTCAGGTAGAACTGATGAACAAAACGAAGCATTCGATTACCTCAGAAAATTATTGCAATGGAGAAAAGGCAATCAGGTCATTTCCAAAGGAAACCTGAAGCATTTTCTGCCGTCTGATGGTATTTATGTCTATGCCCGCAGTTATGGAGGAAAAACTGTTTTAGTCATGATGAATGGAACAGACAAATCCGTTACAGGAAGCACGGAAAGATATAAGGAAGTTTTGAATGCTAAAACTACAGGCAAAGATGTATTTACCGGTAAAACCATTGGTTTGGATAAAGAAATCTCTTTAAGTCCGAGGGAAGTGTTGGTCCTGGAGATTTGAAAAATTAAAATCAGCATGTGAATGCCAGATTATAGGGAATGATACTGATAAATAATAGCAAAAAAATAAAAAGTCTCATTGGCTTTTTATTTTTTTGCTAACTGAGGAAATCCTTTCTCAAAAGTATCTATGGCTCTTTCGTTTATTGACATTGTTTTTGAAATTTTTCCATTAAATCATTAATCTTGTCTTTCATTGAGTGAAAAAAATTGAAACGTTCCCTTTTGGGGATTCACTGAACAAGATTTCTTCCATATTAAAATCCGAAAACATAACCTATCGAGTAAAAAATTTCTTTTCCATAAGGAGAATAATCGTTTTGAGCCACATCGTAGTAAAACATCATACTGACACCACCTACTCTACCGGCCGGAATAGTCACTCCAGCTCCAACAAGGAAACAAGGGACAGTTTTCGACGGGATATTTTTCCCCCACATGCTGTATATTTCCGGTTGGACCCGAAGGGCAATATATCTGATGGGATTCACTTGTCCGTAAATATTAAATCCCAGGTAATTTTGGGTGACTTTATCTTTACCCCAATCATAATCATAATAATCGTAACGATAGTAACTGTAGCCAATACCTAATCCTGCGGCAACATATTGATTGAATTGGTAACCGATCTGGGGTGAGATATTCAGTGACCGGGTATCGCTTCCCCATCCAAATCCGAATGTTCCTCCAAAAAGTAGTTTGCTTTTATCAAATTTAGATGTTGAAACCGGGGTTTCCTGTGTACTTACAGTCTGACGCATTGTTGCTGTTTGCACAGACCGGTTGGATGCGGGGATCGTATCGTAATGAAAATATGGATTATTTTGAGCTTTTATTGTCAAAACAGAAAATAGCAAAATGACTAATGGAAAAAAAGTTTTCATAAGTATTTTTATTAATTGATTATCAATCAAGTTATTTTTTCCAGCAAATGTAAATAATTATATTTTATAACACTGAGAAACTGTTTAAAAAATTTTCACATTGAAATCGATATGAACACTTTTGGGTGCACCGCGTACCGTGCACCAAATAGATCACTTTTTGAAAACTTAAACAGTTTCTCAATGTACCAATTTAAATAATTTCTTCATTTTTCAGTCCAATAAGAGTTTGATTTTCAATAAAATAAAAAAATACTATTTTTAATGTAGTACCAAAATTGTATCCCTTTCCAAAGATTTTTTTTGACGTAGTATTGTAAATGTAGTCTTGAAATTGGAATTATTTATTACTTGGACTACATTTGTCAACCTTGAAATTCATGAGGATAGCCATGAAGACACATAATATTTTTATATATGAAAAAAAAAATTACAATTTTGCTTTGTTCACTCATTTTCATTTTGAGTCACAATTTTGCTCAAAATCTTATTCTTGACGATTTTGAAAACGGACAAGTTAGTTTTACCGCCCAGGTAAATATGAACCCTTCTGCTAATAAGTTTGAAATAGTAAATACTCCTTCCAATACTTCCGGAATAAACACAAGTTCAAAATGCTGGCAATTCACCAGAAATGAAAACGGCATTGATTGGGCAGGATTTTGGTGTACCCTTGCACAAAATGTCAACACTACCAATTATCGTTATGTTCATGTTAAGTACTATCGCACTAATGCAAACTCCAAACTGCGTGTGATGGCTAAGGTAAACGGAACACAAAGAGACTTTTTACCGATGGATAATCATGCTCCTTCCGGAATCAATACATGGGAAAACCTGGTGTTTGACCTAGAATCGGCCGGAATTCCCAAAGGAATTATCGAAGTTTTTGGATTGCAACCGGATTTTTCTTCCTCATTGGCAATCGGAACAATTACTTATGTCGATGACATCATGTTCAGTGCAACAGAAACCGGAGATGACTCTTTCTCTTTGCGTACACCAAGCGGTTTGAAAGCTCAAAATGTACAAACCACAGGACTTGATCTGTCCTGGCTGGCATTACAGGATGCTGTTAGCTACGACATATATAAAGACGATGTTTTATTGGAACAAAATGTGACCGGAACCACATTGAATGTTACCGGATTAAATGAATATTCATTGTACAAATTCCATATTGTAGCCAAAAATGCAGCCAATGAACCATCCTTGCCAAGTAGCGCCGCATATGTGCAAACACCCGAATCGAAAGCAAACCGCGATGCCCGGATGGCATGGTGGCGTGAAGCGCGTTTCGGTATGTTTATCCATTGGGGAGGCTATGCAACTTATGCCGGACATTTCGGAGGATTAAATGTTGAAGGTAACCCTGCCGAACATCCCTATTCAAGACCCAGGTACATAGGTGACGGAGCTTATTACTCAGAATGGATCATGTTTGGAGCAAGAATCCCCAGAGATACCTATCAGGCTGATGTGAGAAACAGCTTTACTGCTGCAAATTATAATCCTGCCGAATGGGTAAGAATGGCGAAAGAAGCCGGAATGAAATACATTATCGTTACCTCCAAACATCACGAAGGCTTATCCATGTTTGACACGCATGCCGGATGGAACGTTACCGACCATACCGTTGCAGGAAGAGATTTAATGAAAGATTTAGTTGACGAGGCTCGCAAAGCCGGACTCAAAATAGGTTTTTATTATTCACAAGCTTTGGACTGGAACAACCCCGGCGGAATGGGATGGATGCCGCAAAACGACGGAGGAAGAGGCGGTGAATGGCCTTTGACCGAAAAAACAAGTTATGTGGAAAATATCGTTATTCCTCATATCCAAACAATTATCAACAAATATGGAGTAGATGTTATCTGGTGGGATATGGGTGAACCGAAATATCCTGAACTTCAATATAAAACGTTGAAAGCCGTAAAAGATATAGCAACTGCCGGAAACATCATCATTAACAACCGTTTGGAATTTAATATCGATAACGGACATTCGGGCGATTTCGATACCCCCGAACAAAGCATTCCGGATGTGCCGGTTACAGGAAGAGCCGATGGCCGTGATTGGGAAACCTGTATGACCATGAATGAAAACTGGGGATACTGCGCTCCTGAAATTGATAACCAATGGAAATCTACCGAAGATTTGATCCTGAAACTGATTGATATCGCAAGTAAAGGAGGAAACTATTTGCTCAATATCGGCCCGAAACCCGACGGAACTTTCCCTCAGGAAAGTATTGATCGCCTGGCTCAAGTCGGAAACTGGATGCAGGTAAACGGAGAAGCTATTTATGGAACCATTGCCAACCCGATCGACAAAGCAATGAATTGGGGTAAAATTACCCGTAAAATAGATAATGATGGAAATACCACCTTGTATCTGCATGTACATCAATGGCCTTCCAGCGGACAATTAACAGTTCCATTCCTGAATTCCACTCCAACCAGTGCATCTATTCTCGGAAATGCAACTGCGATAACTACCCAAGCAGGAGATAATGAATTGATTATAAAAAATTTGCCGGCTTCTCCTGTAAATACCATCAGTACAACAATCAAACTTGTATTTCAGGGTCAACCGGCAATAGGAGAAGTTACCGTCAAACCCGATGCAAATAATAACCTGACACTTTTGCCTGCAGATGCTAAATGCTCAGGAGGAATAATGGTAGAAAATACACCCCAAAATTTCGGAGGTTGGGCTTCAAACGGAATAACAGGTGTTATTCCCGGTGAAATAACCTGGAAAATTAAAATTGAGAAAGAAGGAACTTACGATATCTCCTCCGAATGTCATGCCGCATATGCAAATACTGTCATAAATCTCACAATAGGCCAACAGAAAGTCGATTTGAATTGTGCACAAAGTAATGATTATATTGTTCAAAATAACCAGGGAACGATTAACCTCGTTCCCGGTATCTATGATGTAAAAGTAACACGCACCAGCTTATCGACAGCCTGGCATTATCTCAATCTCCGGAGTATTATGTTAACATACAAGCAAGGAACAGCAATCAATACACCTGAATATCAGGAGATAAATATACTTTCCGGAAACGGAATCCTGACTTTACAAAATGTAGAGCCAGGAAGCAAAATTCAATTATATGACATAACCGGACGCTTAATCACTAACAAAACCGCTCTAAGTTCAACAGAAAATATTGCAGTCAATTTTCCTACCTTTGTTGTATTGAAATTGGAAACTCCCGATAAAACACATCGAATAATCAAAAAAGTAATGGTGAAGTAATCAAAAAATGTCGAAACCCCGTTAATGAAGCAATACCCTCGCTGGGCTTTCCAATGGCGGCATTTCCACCTTTTGAGACATCACCTCCTTTTAATTTTTTTTATTGTTGGGTGATATCTATATTGCCTCTCTCATGGGAGAATTCTGCACCAATGCAAATGTTGAATTCTCCTTTTTTACGAAGCTTAACTATTCCATCATTCTTGAGTATCACATGGCTTTGTGGTAGGGCTTTGATGTTTGCATCCACTATTTTCCCACCATTTATTACAAGATTTGCACCAGGCCTGACAATAATCATTGATGAACCGTTTAATTTGAGTGTACATGACGGATTAATTGTCAATGTACCTGATTTTACAATTATATCATTACAAGCTTCCATATATGGATAGTCCCATATTATATTAGT
>JAVBLQ010000133.1:0-15018 GCA_031553435.1 Bacteroidales bacterium
TCCCGGTAAGCACGGGCGGTACGGATGCGGTCGGATTGCAGAAGCATTTGTTCCAACTCCAAAGCAAGAATCGAAAGCAGGCAACAACTGTTGTTCTGACGATAGTGCTCAACAAACGCAGAAAGATTGAAGTTTTCGGATCTTTCCAAATAACGGACATTACTTTCCAGATTTTCACGCTCACGGGAAAGATCGGAAGAAAGTTTTTGAAGGTAGGCTTCACGCAAAGGAGTAGAACACCCAAGCTTGACTTTTTCCAAAAGGGGATTCCATTCCTCGGGAAGAAGCTTATACTGGGTAGTTAATACCTTGACCTCCCGGTTGCGGATGAACTGGAAGAAAAGCGAACCTTCACAGCCGAGAAGGGTGGAAGGGCGGAACTTGAGTTTAATACTGGTTGATTTCATAACCTTAGTTTTTTGTGAAAGGGGAAGGTCACTACGTTCCCTTGTGAAAGGTGAATTATTTCCCCCCTTCACCACGAGCGTAGCGAGTTCACAAAGGAGCGAAGCGACTTTCACCTTTCACTGAATTAATAAAGGTTAGAACGCTAAGAAAGGGAAGAAGGTTCTAAGAGTTAAAAGATAAAAACTAAAAGTGAAAAATTTATTGCCGTGAGTAAGCCTGTTTTTAACTTTTCACTATTAGTTTTTCGTTTACTCAACAATTCTACTTGTCTTTTGTCCCGAAAAGGCGCTGAAAAAGCCAACCACAGGGGTTTTATTCGAAGTATCAATCTTACGGATATTTGTATCCACATTGGCAGGAGGACCACTGAAAAAAGGAATTGATCCCCGAACTTCTGATTGTGCATCATCCAGGAAAATCGCGTATTCTTTTGTTAACACATCCAAACGGAGTGTGATGGTATCTCCCTTATGAATTTTTTCCTTTTCATTGTCCTGATCCAAATAGAAACAAGGAATGCCATTCATATATGTTTTATCCACAAATTGGTCGTTAAAAACAGAATAATTTACTAAGGAATCATTTATCACAATGTTATTTTTATAAACATGCAAACTGTAATAGTTTTCATCAAACTCTCTCGTTGTTTCTCCATATAGCAACACTTCTATTAGGTTATCAAATGCTTTGGAAGGTTGAAAACCAATGGAATCGACTTTGGTGGAAAACGGCAAATAGGATGTTGCCTGATATTGTTCAGGTTTTCCGTCATTATCAAAATCCAACGATATGTTTAAGGTATAGGTTTTACCTTCAACGGCAAAGGCAGAGGCCCCGGTTTGATACAATCCGGGTTCTGATTTACTTTCTGCAAAAGCAATCGTATTGTCATCCGTGCTGACGGTAACGATGGCATTGCTTATTCCTGCCGGTCTAGCGGTAGAAAAATATCCTGCCGATCGGGTTATCCTGATCGAATGTTGTGTGGTATCGGTTGTGATATAGCCATAAATTACCAGGCATTCGGAAGCATCATCCGTATGAATATCGATCCGTTCGGAACAGGAAGACAGCAGAAGAAGTGAAAAATGAAAAGTGAAAAGTAAAAATATAATCTTACCAGAAACAGACATAAGCATTTTAGTTTTTAATTTTTAGTTTTAAAAAGTGAAGTTCCACGTAATCGACGGAACAAATGTAAACAGATAAATCATCTCGGCATAAGATGTATCCGGACGGTTATCTTCCTGACGGAATAAAATTGTCCAGGCATTTTTTCTTCCATAGGCATTATATAATGAAAAATTCAATTCGTGTTGAAAACGTTTTTTCGGTCTGGAAAGTTTCCATGTGGCAGACAAATCCAGACGATGGTAATCCGGATAACGATATTCATTTCTACCGGAATAAATCGGGACATAATTATCTTCAATCATATATCTTCCTGTGGGATAAGTAACAGGAGTTCCACTGGCGTAAACCCATGTGGCGCCAAAATTCCACTTGGATGATAATTCATAATTGGCCACTATGGAAATGTTGTTGGGTTTATCGTAAGGCGACCTATACCAGTTTCCATCATTGATTTCGTCGATTTGTCTTTTGGCTTTTGAGAAAGTATAACTGACCCAGCCATTCAATTTGCCTGTATTTTTTCTTACCATCAATTCTACTCCATAAGCCTTGCCTTTGCCGAAACGCAGTTCCTGTTCCAGATTGGTATTGCCATACAATTGTGCATGATCTTTGAAATCAACCACATCTTTCATATTTTTATAATAAAATTCGATGGAAGTTTCGTAATCATCATTGGCGAAATTTCTGAAATAACCGACAGCATATTGATCGCATAATTGCGGTTTTACATTTTGCGAAGCCTGAAACCAGACATCTAAAGGAGAACCTGCTGCCGAATTAGATGCCAATTGGATGTATTGTGTTGTCCGCGAATAACTTGCTTTTACCGAATTTTCGTCATTAAACTTATAAATTGCGCCTAAACGTGGTTCAAATTGTTGTTGATTATTATAAATTTCTCCTTTTTTATAAATTGTAGAATAGTCTACCTGATAATTTTTCAGGTAATTGAGTTCTTCTCCGTTACTTATATTTTGAAAAAGGGAATAACGCAAACCATATTTTAATATGATTTTTTCTCCTAAAGATGTTTCATTTGAAAAATACAATGCATGTTCTAACGCATATTCTTTGGGTTGTGTGATAGATCCGAATATGGAACTTTCGTTTGTGCCTCCACCTTCGCCCGGAACAAAATTATGATAAGTCAGATTGTATCCGAATTTCATGTTATTATTTGAATTCAATAAGTATGAAAAATCAGCTTTGAATGTATAGTCCTGCATGTTGGATTTCCATTCTATGGCCATATTTTCACTGAAAGAGCTTTTCAAATAATAATCATAAAAACTTCCGATCAACGTAAAATTGGAAAATAATTTGGGAGAAAAAATATGATTCCATCTCAATGTCAATGTCTGATTACCGAAATTCATACCGAAATATTCATTGGAAGTATTATCTCTTCCGAGGTATCCGGATAGATAAATACGGTTATTGTCATTGATCCGGTAATTGAGTTTGGCATTCATATCGTAAAAATAAAGGCTGGAATTCCTCAGATCCGGATCGTTGGAAAGCATCAGCAACATATCAGCATATGTACGCCGTCCGGATACAAGATAAGTTGCTTTGTCTGAACCGACAGGACCTTCCAATGTAAGGCGGCTGGAAATTGTGCCTATTCCTCCTGTTCCGGTAAAACGCTGGTTATTACCATCTTTTGTACGAATATCCATCAATGAGGATAATCGTCCCCCGAAAGTAGCGGGAATATCTCCTTTATATAGTTTTACATCTTTGATCGCATCATTATTGAATACGGAAAAGAATCCCATCAGGTGGGAGGCATTATAAACAATGGCTTCATCCAATAAGATAAGATTTTGGTCATAGCCTCCTCCTCTTACGCTGAAACCGGATGATCCGTCGGAAGTTGCTTGCACGCCGGGCAATAATTGTATCGCCTTGATTACATCGACCTCGCCCATCAAAGCCGGAATCTTTTTGATCACTGATTGGGAAAGTCTTTCCACACTCATTTCGGGTCTTGATATATTTGCATTGCGACGTTCGGACGAAACGACAACTTCTTCCAATTCATTTACATTCAAATTCAATTTTATATTCAATTTTTCATTATTATATAAATGAATAGGGACTTCCTGGGTTGTATAACCCATATAATTGCATACTAATGTATAATCTCCCTGAGGTAAATTGAGGGAATAAAATCCATAAGCATTGGTTACTGCTGTGGTCTTGTTTCCTGAGACAGAAACAAGGGCTCCGATAAGGTCTTCACCACTATCACTGTCTGTAATATTTCCGCTGATGGTAAACTTCTTATCTTGTGCAAACAACTGGGTAATATGGAATATGGGAATAAATAAAATAAGGAATAAGTAAATTCTTGTCTTGTTCATTGGTTATACTTTTCGCTTCGGTTTATTTTTAAGCGAACAAAGATATGAATTTAATTTATAATTCTGGGATGGGTGAAATCCCCCACTTTAGGTGGAGAAATATAGATCTGTCAATGACTTACGTTTGCGCTCGCTAGTCAATAATTTACCCTCCAATGATTTAATCTTTTTATTAGATATTGATAACTGTTGCTTCAATTTAGCAATTTCTTTTCGCTGTCTTTCCTCTTTTGATTGTTGCATAAATATTTGTTACATAGATATTAATGAAAACAAATATACAACTTTTCTTAAATAATTCCTTCCCAAATTTTGGACACACTACCCTG
The DNA here is from genome assembly GCA_031553435.1 of Bacteroidales bacterium. Lineage (GTDB taxonomy): Bacteria > Bacteroidota > Bacteroidia > Bacteroidales > Azobacteroidaceae > JAVBLQ01. Next base: position 4,241 of record JAVBLQ010000133.1, read on the forward strand.
AGGGGTAAATTTCAACCGGGTGCCGTTGGGGTAACAAATCTCAAAGCCGGAGTTCTCAATCCCGGAGCTTTGTAGTTTGGATGCTGTACTGTCTCTCCCCGGATCTCGGATAACCAGCGGGACAAAACCCGGACTGACTTCGCCGGCTAAAAACCGTTTCATCTTTTTCTTCCAGTAGTAAAACGTAGCTTCGCTGATACCTTCATTCAAAACCCTTGTATCCTGATTATCGAAGTCGAAAGGCAATAATATTGCTAAATGATAAAATTGTGATATTTTTAGGATAATAATTATGCTCTCATGGAAATTTTATAACTTTGCACTTTCAAATCAAATTTGTATTATTAAATTGTTTAAGATTGAATGTTTAATGTTGAAAATCAGCAAATTAAAAATTGAACATTCAACCTTAAACAAATATTATTCAGTACTTATCAACATCACTTTATGTACAACAACCCTCAAGCCAGTTGCAAAGAAGAAGCAAAGACCAACTTTACTGCATTATCCGAATTCATTTGTGATTTATTAGGAAACACAGGAATGGAAGTGCAGAAAAAATATCCCCAACTCGGAGCAATTGTTTCCCGGAAAATCAGTCCCCAGCTGAAATGTTTTGATTTTTGCGTCAATGAAACTTATGCTTTGTTTGTATTATTCAATGACATTTGCTCCAAATGCTATCTGTTTCCTGTTGATGATTGTTACCTGGATTTGTATTGTCAGATTTGTAATGAAATGTTCGAATCTAGAATAAAATACCGGTGGAAATCAGGAGATATACACATTCAATTGATTGGACACAAGGAAAATACTTGTTTTTATTTTTATAAATAAATTGACTGAACACGAAGGCACAAAATATTTACCATATGTTATCACAAAAAACCTCTCTGCCTCATTGCCTCAAAAGTAATCACGGCTGTTGAAACGGAAACATTCAACGAATCAATTTTCCCTCTCATCGGGATCTTGATCCTTGCATTTGCGTTGTTAATCCAAAAAGGAGTCAATCCGTCGGCTTCCGTTCCCATGATGATGGCGGATGGTTTCGTAAAATCCGTTTCCTGATACCAGCCGGAAGCTGTAAGCTCAGCCGCAAACATTTGTATATCTTTGTTTTTCAAATAATTATATGCTTCCTGGGAAGTACAAACTGCTACAGGAACCGAAAATATACAACCTACGCTCGACCGGATTACATTCGGATTGTAAACATCCGTCAACGGATCGCAAACAATGACGGCATCTGCTTTGGCAGCATCTGCAGTTCTTAAAATAGCTCCCAGGTTCCCGGGTTTTTCAACAGCTTCCAGTACAATTATAAAAGGATTTTCGGGAAGCAAAAGATCATCGGGTGTATGTACATGTGGTTTCGCCAAAACAAGCAATCCGTCGGAACCTTCGCGGTATGCGATTTTTTCAAAAACCGGCCGGCTCACCTCAAATTTAATCGCCTCCTTTATTCCATCCAATACTTCCGGATAGTCTGTTTTCGAGAATAATTCCGGACATATAAAAACAGAATGAATTTCGTATTTGCTCTCCAAAGCAATGGAAATTTCCCTGGCTCCTTCAATGATAAAAAGCCCTTGTTCCCTTCTTTCCTTCGTTTTGGAAGAAAGTTTGATAATATTTTTGATGCGTGGATTCTGAAGACTGCTGATGATTTCCATGAAATGTTCAATAAATAATTTTACAAATTTACACAAATCCACTACATTTGCCAACTCAAATCATTCACTTTCAATTTTCAATTCTCCATTCTCAATTAAATATGAAACTACTCCATCCCCAACACTGGACTGATTACGAACTGATAGATTCCGGAAATTACGAAAAACTGGAACGTTTCGGGAAATACATTCTTCGTCGTCCCGAACCCCAAGCCGTTTGGAATAAATCTCTTCCAGAAAAAGATTGGGAAAAATCTGCCCATGCTTTTTTCAAAAAAGAAAAAGGGAAAAATGCCGGAACCGAAAACGAAAAAGGGGAATGGATATTGAAAACCGGAATGCCGGAACAGTGGATCATAACTTATTCATACAAAGAGATGAAGCTTAAATTCCGTTTGGGTCTGACCGCTTTCAAACATGTAGGAATATTTCCGGAACAATCAGAAAACTGGAATTTCATTTATGATACAATTCGTTCTATGAAGGAAAAAAATCCGACAGTTTTAAACCTTTTTGCTTATACCGGAGGTGCATCATTGGCCGCAAAAGCCACTGGAGCTGATGTTACGCATGTCGATTCCGTCAGGCAAGTAGTGAATTGGTCGCGTGAAAACATGGAAATCTCCGGACTTAAAGATATTCGCTGGGTAATAGAAGATGCCTTGAAGTTTGTTCGCCGTGAAGTAAAAAGAGGAAAAACATATAATGGAATCATTCTGGATCCTCCGGCTTATGGCCGTGGTCCTGACGGAGAAAAATGGATTCTGGAAGAAAATATAGCCGAACTGATGGATTGTTGCGGAAAACTTTTACACAAAACCTCCCATTTCTTGATCTTAAATCTCTATTCCATGGGATTTTCCTCATTGATAGCAGAAAACCTGATCAAAGATTATTTTCCTTATGCCGGAAATCCGGAGTCCGGCGAATTATATTTACCGGATCAAACGGGGAAAAAACTACCATTGAGCATATTCTGTCGTTTTTGATTTTGAAACACAAAAACACGAAGACACAAAGTTTTTTATAATAAATTCTTCTTTGTATCTTCGTGTCTTTGTGTTTTAAAATAATATCTATTACCTTTGGAAATCAAAAATAAAATTATCAGACAATGAAACTCAACTATAAGAATTTTATTATTCTATTCTTTGTATCCTTGTGCCCAGTTGTCTCCCAAGCTCAGAAAAGAGCGCCGCAACCCACCCAAACATTGGAAGATGCGAAAAAACTTTATATGGAAAGAAAATATGATTTAGCAAAACCCATTTTTGAAAAATATACTAAAACAATTACTACCAAAGGTTTTGACGAAGCATATCCATATCTGGAAGAAATATATAAAAAATTATACGACTTAGGAGATATCATAGATTTGTACGAAAAACAAATCCAAATTCTGGAAAAGAAAAAGGAAAAAACAAGAATAGATTCTCTCCAGATCATTTTGGGTCAAATGGAAAGAGCCAATAAAATGCTTTCCAAAACAGAAAATGTCCAGATCATTGACAGTGTAATTGTGGATAAAGCTGATTTTTTATCACGAATTAATCTAAGCAAAGAATCCGGATTGATCACTTCGGGAATGGATAATTCTTCCGCATCTTCAATTTATACCAATGAAAGAAAGGATAAAAGATATTATGCCAAAAAATCAGATAAATCTGTTTTCCAGATTTATACGGAAAGCAAACTAATGAACGATTGGACAGATGAAACAAAATTGCCGGAACCGGTTAATACAACTTCCGACAGCAACTATCCGTTTGTCTTATCTGATGGAGTAACAATGTATTATGCCTCTAATGAAAATTCCATCGGAGGATACGATTTGTTTATTACCCGTTATAATACAACAACAAAGACATATCTCAATCCCGAACAATTGGGAATGCCCTTCAATTCAATCTACAATGATTACTTACTGGCAGTTGATGAGTTGAACGAAGTCGGATATTTTGCTTCCGATCGCTTTCAAGAGCCGGGAAAAGTGATTATCTATACTTTTATCCCTAATCCGGAAAAAATATTGTTAGAAACTGAAGACAAAACAATTTTGAGAAACAGGGCAAGGATCACTTCCATCAAAGATACCTGGAAACTCGGAAATAATTATGCAACTTTGCTTGGTAAAATAAAAAATCAGACCGCTTCGTCAGGAAAAGAAGCGAAAAAAGATTTTACTTTTGTAATTAATGATAATATCGTTTATCATACTTTGAGCGATTTCGAGAGCGATTCTGCAAAAGATTTATTTCTGAAATATCAATCTTTGGAAAAAGCATATAATTCCGGAGAAAAAAAACTGGAACAAGATCGACTGGAATACTCGAAAGCGACCGGAAATAAAAAAGATAATTTAGGTAAAAATATTCGGGAAGAAGAAGCCAGGCTCGAAGCGCTATATCCTCATTTACAAGATGCAATGATAAAAGTAAGGAATACCGAGATTCGCGGATTGAGACAGCAACAACAATAATTTATTTACTTGATTTTCAACATTCAACCTTAAGCAATTTATGGCACTTGATCTAATTATTATTATTGTATTTTTAGCATTGGGAATTATATTGATTCTGGCTGAAATATTTCTCATACCCGGTTTTACAATTGCTGGTATCGGAGGATTTCTATTCTATGCAGGAGGTATTTATTATGCCTATTCCAGATTGGGAGTTATGGGCGGAACCATAACACTGACAGGATCAGCTATAATATTTGCAATTATTTTTTTCCAGTTAATCCGGTCGAATGCTTTGGACAAAATTGCATTAAAAGAAAATATAGATTCGAAAGTAGAAACAAGTGATGTATCTAAAATCAAAGTCGGAGATATAGGTGTTACCTTATCCCGTTTGAATCCGATTGGAAAAATAAGGGTTAACGGAATAACTGTGGAAGCCAAATCTTCCGATGATTTTATTGATGAAGAAACATCTGTTGAGATAATTAAAGTTCATGTAAATCAAGTTATTGTAAAAAAAATTGAAAGTTTTTAGCTCAAACACACTATAAACATTTAAAATAAAAACACTATTATGGGAGGAAATTTTTTTCTTACAGTAGGAATGGTGGTGGGAATTATAATCCTGCTGGTCATTTTCTTTCATTACGTGCCCTTCTTGCTCTGGCTTTCTGCAAGAGCATCCGGTGTACGGATTTCTTTAGTTCAATTATTTGTTATGCGGATACGTAACGTGCCACCCTCAGTCATTGTCAAAGGATTGATCGAGGCTCACAAAGCCGGTTTGAACAATATCACTCGTGATGGACTGGAAGCTCACTATCTGGCTGGAGGGCATGTGGAAAAAGTAGTTCACGCCCTTGTTTCCGCCAATAAAGCAAACATAGATTTGACTTTTCAAATGGCGACAGCTATTGATTTGGCCGGTCGTGACGTGTTTCAGGCAGTTCAGATGTCGGTAAATCCGAAAGTGATTGATACTCCTCCTGTTACTGCTGTTGCTAAAGATGGCATTCAGCTGATAGCAAAAGCGAGGGTCACCGTTCGCGCCAGTATTAAACAATTGGTGGGAGGCGCCGGAGAAGAAACTGTTCTTGCACGTGTCGGTGAAGGAATCGTTTCATCTATCGGTTCATCCGAATCACATAAAAGCGTGCTCGAAAACCCGGATTCTATCTCTAAACTAGTTTTGAGAAAAGGGTTGGACGCAGGAACCGCATTCGAAATCTTGTCCATTGATATTGCTGATATTGATATAGGTAAAAATATCGGAGCTGTGTTGCAAATAGATCAGGCTCAAGCAGATAAAAATATTGCTCAGGCTAGAGCCGAAGAACGCCGTGCAATGGCTGTTGCAACCGAACAGGAAATGAAAGCCAAAGCACAGGAAGCCCGTGCAAAAGTAATCGAAGCAGAAGCCGAAGTTCCCAAAGCAATGGCCGAAGCATTCCGTAGCGGAAACCTCGGAATCATGGATTACTACAAAATGAAGAATATCCAGGCAGACACCGATATGCGTGAATCGATCGCCAAACCAGGCACTTCGACACCACCCAAAACGAAAGAATAATAACTTAATTAAGAATTAAGAATTAAAAATTAAGAATTTGGATTCATAAATTCACTCCCTTTAATTCTTAATTCTTAATTCTTAATTTTTAATTTTATGAGAGTCATTCCTCCTTCAGAGCTTCCCATCAACGACGATGGAAGTATTTTTCATCTTCATATAACACCTGAACAACTGGCAGACAGAGTTGTCATGATGGGCGATCCCGGCAGAGTTCCTATGGTTGCATCTCATTTTGACAGTATCGAATTTGATCAGCAAAGCAGGGAATTCCGTGTGATAACAGGTAGTTACAAAGGAAAAAGAATCACAGCATTATCTCATGGAATAGGTTGCGATAATCTGGATATTGTTATTACAGAGCTGGATGCTTTGGCCAATATTGATTTGAAAACCCGTACAGTCAAAGACAATCTCAAACAATTGTCAATGGTTCGCATCGGTACTTGCGGTGGATTACAACCCTTTTGCCCGATAGGTTCCTATGTAGTTTCCGAAATATCGATGGGAATGGACGGATTAGTCTATTTTTATGAACAAGGCGAAAGTACTTGTAACCACGAACTATCAGAAAAATTTGTACAACATACCCGTTGGAACAAACATTTGGCAAAACCTTATTTTGTTCATGCCAATAAAGAGTTGGTCGAAAAAATAGGTTTCGATATGGTTAAAGGAATTACCTGTTCCGCCAGTGGATTTTATGGCCCGCAAGGACGTTATGTCCGTTTACCTTTAACTAATCCAGAACAAAATCATTTATTGGAATCGTTCGATTATAACGGACTTAAAGTGACGAACTACGAAATGGAAAGCGCTGCATTGGCCGGACTTTCAGATATGATGGGGCATAAATCCATGACCGTTTGTCTGGTAATCGCCAATCGTCATTCCAACGATATGAATACAAATTATAAAGGATCATTTGAAGAATTGATAAACAAAGTTTTGGAAAGAACTTAATCCTCTGGAAATAATGAAATTAAAAAAGAAATGGAAAAGAATATTTTGGCTGTCCTTTTCCATTATTATATTGATTATATTTATCATAATATTAGCTAATTGCCTGATATCAAGAGAAACAAAATATACTTATAATGATGTGGATTCAATTCCTGCCAATAAAGTAGGTTTATTGTTGGGATCTGCTAAAAATCTGGGTGACAGACCCAATTACTACTTTGTTCATCGGATAGATGCTACTGCTGAATTATATAAGTCCGGAAAAATAAAGTATATTGTAGCCAGTGGAGACAATAGCCGTAAGGAATACGACGAAGCCAGTGATATGCGTGACGCCTTGATCGAAAAAGGAGTTCCCGACAGCGTTATTTATCTTGATTATGCAGGATTCAGGACGTTAGATTCGGTTGTTCGTATGAATAAAATATTCGGACAAACCAGTTTTACCATTATTTCACAACAATTCCACAACGAAAGAGCTATTTACATCGCTAAACAATATGGCTTTGATGTCGTTGGATATAATGCAAAAGATGTTGGCCGTAAAGCCGGATTTAAAACAAAAAAGAGAGAATTGTTTGCGCGGGTTAAAGTTTTTGTTGATATGTTGATAAATAAACAACCTAAATTCTTGGGAGAAAAAATTGAAATCAAATGAAAAAAATATTTTTAATTATTACCTTCACTTTGTTTTGTATGGGTATTCATGCTACAGATCCTTCCAAATGGACAGATGAAGAAACAAAATCCTGGTATGAAAAAAGAGAATGGGCCAATGGATGCCCTTATGATCTGAACGACTCGATAGATAAAAAGAAATTTGCCATCAGTTATTTTGCTCATCAAAAAGAATGGGATGAAGTGTTGGTATTTTTCAGGGACAATGATTTGCAAAATCTGGAACTGAAACGTTATCCGATCGATGGAGATAAAGTTTTCGCCAATGTATCAGATGCTTTGACCCGGGATCTTGATAAAACAAATTGCGAAATTCACTTAAAAACGATTGATATTCAATTTGCAGTGAGAGGAACAGAAGGCTTTGGTCTCAGCCAACAACTAGGTGCTAAAATTGTCAGGGCTTATGATTCCACAAGAGATGTAATGCTGGTTGAACCTGTAAATGAAAAAATAGTAACATCTGATCCGAAACAATTCTTTGTATTTTTTCCCGGAGATCCGCATCGTCCCAACATGACAGTCGGAGAAGAAAAATCTCAGGTGAAAAAGATAGCTGTGAAAATTAAAATTACTGAAAATCAAATAGATAAACATTAAATTTTCAACATTAAACCATAAACATTTAAGAACTATGGCAGTTGATAACAATACAATTTGTGCAATTTCCACACCTTCGGGAGTAGGTGGGATTGCTGTAATTCGTGTTTCTGGCAACAAAGCTTTTGAAATTTGCGATAAGTTATTTGTTCCTGTCAAAGAAGGGAAAAAACTTATTTCACAAGAGCCATTTACGGTGAGTTTCGGATATATAAAGAATAAGAATGAAATTGTAGATGAAGTATTGGTTTCTGTTTTTCATTCGCCCCATTCTTATACCGGAGAAAATACGGTTGAAATCAGTTGTCACGGATCATTTTATATTCAGCAGGAAATACTCAAATTATTATTGCAGAATGGTTGCCATTTAGCTACTGCCGGGGAGTTTACACAACGCGCCTTTCTGAATGGTAAGATGGATTTATCTCAGGCTGAGGCTGTTGCTGATTTGATTTCTTCATCTTCTTCCGCATCACATCGTTTGGCTATCAATCAAATGCGAGGAGGTTTTAGTAATGAGCTGCAAAAATTACGCACTCAGTTGCTTGATTTTGTTTCTCTGATCGAATTAGAGCTTGACTTCAGTGAGGAAGATGTACAATTTGCAGACCGTTCCAAACTGACATCTTTGGCAGAAAATATACAATCGATAATCAGCAAGTTAGCTGATTCATTCAGTACCGGCAATGCCATTAAAAACGGGATTCCGGTTGTAATTTTAGGATAAACCAATGCCGTAAAATCGACTCTGCTTAACTATTTATTAAAAGAAGAAAAAGCCATTATCTCCGACATTCATGGAACTACCCGTGATGTGATTGAAGATGTGATTTCCCTTTATGGCATTTCTTTCCGCTTTATTGATACAGCCGGTATTCGTGATACGGAAGATGAAATCGAAACTTTGGGAATTGAACGAACTTTTAGGAAAATCGATCAGGCCTCCATCGTTATCTGGATGATAGATGTGACTCGATTCAGTGAAAAAATAGAAAATATAGCCGAAAAAATTGTTCCTAAAACAGAAGGAAAAAAACTGATTATAGTCTTTAATAAAGTAGATAAAATTACTCCCGAAGAACAAAATATCATAGAAGAAGAATTCCTGCCGGAGTTGGATGCCATACGTATTTCTCTTTCAGCCAAGTATAGGAAAAACACCGAAACCCTCGAAAAAGCCCTGATCGAAGCGGCAAATATCTCAGAAATAGATGATAAAGATGTAATTGTAACCAACATACGCCATTATGAAGCCTTAGTGCATGCACTTGATGCCATTAAACGAGTCAACACAGGCCTTCAGCAAGGTATTTCCGGCGACTTACTCAGCCAGGATATCCGTGAGTGCATACATTATCTGGGAGAAATAACCGGAGGTAAAATTACAAATGATGAGATTTTGGGAACGATATTTAGTAGGTTCTGCATCGGAAAGTAATCTGCAATAAATAAATATATAACAAATATCAGTAACCGTTGTAATTAGTTGTATTACAGCGGTTTTTTAATGAATATATTTTATTGATACTTAGTTTTATTATATGGTTTTTTATTGTATATTTGTATCATAGTTGTATCAGATAAATAAAATTGTGTTTTTTGTATCACAAATTTAAATAGAAAATCAACAGTTGCAACATAATGAAACATGAAATAAAATAGTCATTTGCTACATATTGCAACATATTACTACAAACTGCAACAAAAAATCGGATGAGGTCAAAACAAATAATCAAAAAATTATGTGAGTTCTGCGGAAATGAATTTGAAGCAGGTAGATTGACTACTCGTTACTGTTCGCATAAATGTAACAGTAGGGCATTTAGGGAAATAAAACGAAAAGAGGTTGTTCAATTAACAGGCGAACTTACTAAGCAAAAGAAAACAGAGCGTACCAAAGTAGATATTGCTAATCGTCCAGATTTAGGTATTTCAGAAGCAGCAGAGTTATTTGGAGTAAGTCGGTGGACAATTTATAGATATGTTTCAAGTGGAATGATTCCAAGCAAGCGTTTGTCGAAACGGACAACTCGAATTAGAAAAAGTGATTTGGAATCATTTTTTGATAAAGCAGAACCATACGAAATAGACCAGATATCAAAAGAAATAAAGCCAATAACAGATTGGTATACTTTTAATGAGGTTACAGAAAAGTATGGTATATTGCGGCATCAAATACGAAAAATTGTAAATGCTGAAAACATACCGGAAAAGAAAGACGGTACTCGTACTTTGGTTGCCAAGCGCCAAATTGATAATTACTTCAAGAAAAAGGGATTTGATTCATCCGTAATTAATTTGGCAGAATGGTATACAGTTTCAGAAATCATGGAAAAATATAACATGACCGAAAAGGGAGTATATGTTTTTGTTTCACGATACAAGATACCAAAGAAACAACAGGGGGGCAAGCGTTATTATTCAAAACAGCATATTGATAATCTCAAAAATGAAATGCAATGAGGAAGAAGAAAACAGCAGTAACAATCACATTGCGTACTCGTATGCTCAATACGGGGACAGAAGCATTATATTTAGATTATTATCCGGCAATAATGGATGTTGAAACAAAAAGATTGTCAAGGAGAGAATCTTTAGGAATGTATTTATTTCCATTGAAGAATCGTCAAGGAGAATTTTTGAAAGATAAAAACGGAAAGAATAAGTATTCTCAAACTGATATGGAAACCATCCGGCCTGCAGAAACTATTCGTAATGTTCGACAAAATGAATTGGATAAAGCCAATATTTATACTGATGCGGAAGCTGAAATGCTGAAAGCAAAAGAGAGAAGCAAAGGCGATTTCGTTCAATTTTTCAAAAGTTT
>JAVBLQ010000094.1:0-26729 GCA_031553435.1 Bacteroidales bacterium
AAATCACGAAGTTTTTCCAAACGACGGATATGGCTCTCAAGCATCTCATATTCACGGGACAAGTCTGCGGAGAGCTTTTGTAAATAGGGCTCGCGCAAGGGAGAAGAAAAACCGAGTTTGACCTTTTCCAAAACGGGATTCCATTCATGGGAAAAGAGCTTGTACTGCGTAGTTAACACCTTGACTTCACAATTGAAAATGAACTGGAAAAAGAGCGAACCCTCGCGCTCAGGGACGGACGAAGGACGGAACTTGAGACGGATACTGGTTGAATTCATAACTTTGTTTTTTTGTGAAAGGGGAAGGTCGCTTCGCTCCCTTGTGAACTCGCTACGCTCGTGGTGAAGGGGAGGATAATTCACCTTTCACAGGGAGCGAAACGACTTTCACCTTTCACTGTAATTAATAAAGGTTAGAACGTTATGAAAGGGGCAAAGGTTTATATGGTGACTAATAAGTGCATCACAACAATTAGTTTATATCATTTTTTTCGATAAATTTAATTATGTCACATACTCAGTATAAAAATTATCCTTTATTCTATTTCCGCAAACGTAAATTTGTTCAGCGGGAGACTTGCGACAATGTCGCAAATGTAAATTTGCTCAGCGGGAAGCTTGCGACAATGTCGCAAACGTAAATTTGCTCAGCGGGAGACTTGCGGAAAGTTCCGCAAACGTAAATTTGCTCAGCGGGAGACTTGCGGAAAGTTCCGCAAACGTAAATTTGCTCAGCGGGAGACTTGCGGAAGCTATGGAACAGCACTTTACGCATAAAGGCAGGATAAAAACCGGAATAAACTCTCAGGAAAAGAATAAGAGAAGAGAGTTTCTTCACAATAATTACCCGTCACATTTTGAAAACTTAAACAATTTCTTATTTTCAACAAAACTATTCCGGAACATAAATAATCTCTCCGTTTTCCAACTCATAAGCTATTCCGACTTTTTTCCCTTTTTTCCCGGAAGATTGTTGTTCTTCCGAAGGTGTATATTTGTTGATTTTATTTCCTTCTTTGGTAATGATTTCCATGTTGTCTTTTCCCGGATTTTTCACAATGGTGAAATCTTCTCCGGTAAACATTTCGGTCATATTCATGTGTATGACCATGGCAACCATCAGGGCTACGGCAAAAACCATCGCCACATCGAATAGATTGACGATTACACTTAGCGGATCGGTATCTTCTTCTTTGAAACTGGAGCGTCTTTTGCTTCTCATTTTTTTCCGGTCATTACGCGTGAAACATATTCCAGATTGTAAATATCTTTGGCATACCAACGTTGCTTGTATTGCAAAGTAACCAAACCCACGGCACTCACAACAAGCCCTACAACTGTTGTGGCAAATACTACTTGCATATTATAAGCCATGCCGGAAATATCACCGGTAGACAACCCAACCAATGCCGGACTCATGGCAATCAATGTTCCGATAAGTCCCAGAACAGGGCCCATTTTAGCCAGCATTTTAGAAAGAGATAAATCTTTGTCGGCTTCGTTTTCCAGATTACAGATCAAATATTCGGAATATGCTTCACTGGGTTCAGTATGCAACATGTCACGCAGATATTTGGTAAATAAAGAATTATCTTTTTCTGGTAAAAATTCTTTTAATTCAGAAATATTTTCAACTGAAAGTTGTTTGATTTTATCGTTCAGTAATTTGTCATTTTTACGTTTAGTCATAAACTGGTTGTAAAAACTTCCGACAAGGAATAAGGAACGGACAAACAGACATAGAAGAAGAATAATGTCGGGTATCAGCAAACTGTTTGCTACCCAGAATAGCGCTTTTGAAATAAACTCCATAATTTTTTTTAATCCTCAATTCTTTTTATTTGTTTTTTGAAAAAATAATCCATTTTATTTTGTTGAATAATATTCCTGACAAAAACATGATCAGGAATAAACCAACGGATAAACTGATGGCTTTTAAATTAATAGGTTCTTTTACGGCAGCATAAGTCACATTGCCATTGACTGTTGTGATCAATCCGAGTATGCATACAAACAGGCTGACCAGAAAGTGTATTTCCAGACGCAACTCGCTTTCCGGGATCAATTGTTTAATTCCATAACTAAGCAGAGGCAATGTAATTACGGTCATCGCCGCCAATCCGTAGCTGATTGTTGAAAATGCAGTTCCGGGTAAAGAAAATATGCTTTGTGTCAGGACGTAAAAAAGTACCGGGAAAATCAATAGTCCCGGATACCAATAAAACGGTTTTACCCATTTTTTTGCAGTTTTACCGAACATGTCACGAAGGGCTGCAAAGCAAAAACCGAAACAAATGGTTGATTCAACAGTTATCAGAACCGCAGCATTTTGCAGTGCAACCGTATCTTGTAAATAATCGGCTATTTGTGTTTTGGATTGTTGTATGGCATAAGATTGCATCCATACAACAAACAATGCACAAATCAGGGAGAATAAAGCTGTTTGCCACCACTTCCAGAAGCTGGTTTTAAGAATGACGTTGACAACGATGAACAGCATTAATATTTGAATGACTAACTCCATGCTTAATTATTCTTTCTTTTTTTACGTAAAATAAATAACAGTACAACAAAAGCGACAAGAACAACAGCAACAATAATCAATCCGTTGAAATTGTTTTTTTTGCTTTGTGATTCTTGAGTAAATTCGTTTTTCTTCAGTACGGTTCCGTTTTTTGTACCGGCAGATGCATTACCCGTTTTCATTTGTTGAATTTGTTGAGTATAAGTCTGAGCTGCTTCGGGAGAAACTTTTCGGGCAATGAAATCCTGTAATTTTACATTGTTTCCTGAAAAGCCCGAACCACTTGGCCCGAATTCTTTTACCAGATCAGTATGTACTTTGGCTATGTCGGACAATTGTTGTTCACTTGCTTTCCACAAACCTTTTCGGGCGGTTTCCATCATTACAGCTGTGATTTCCTGCATGGCAGCGGGATTAGATTCTTTGAAGAAATTTTGTATCCCGAGTTGCATTTCATCTTTGATATAGATGTCGTATATTTTATCCCACATTTCTTTGTCGATGATGCCGGGTTTTGTTACATTCCATCCATAAGTGTTGGTGACAATTTCAGCTAAATGTGAAGCGCTGGAAGAACCGCTTTTCATCGACTCTTTAATGTAAGCGGGATTAAATATGGTGGAGCGGGATTCTACTCCGACTGCTTCTTTCAAATCCTGCATCCGCACGTTATTGCGGTTGCGGTAATCTGCAAAATAGGCATCCGGGTCTTTGCCTGTCACATTGCGAACGGCAAGGTTTACTCCACCCATGAATTCATATACATGGTCGAGGCTTAATGCTCCCCAAGTGTTGCTCTGACGCGGCTGTACGACAACGTCTGTGTTGTGAAGTACTGCCCGGAGAAGTCCTGCATTGTAATTTCCCCAGTCTTTTTCACTTCCGTAAACAGCGCCCATGTTTTGAATATAAGTATCGGTAATCTCTTTTTCGTTTTCCCATTTGTCGCCGGCTGTTACCATCTCCTGAATACCTGTTCCGTACATTCCATTGATGCCGCCGAATACGCGTTTGGTTGAAAGGTTGCGTGCATCCTGAGGAGATATGCCTTGTTCGACTAATTGGCGTTCTACTTCTACGGAACTTTTATTTACATAGTTTTCAAATTTATCTTCTGTTGAAGAAGATGCCATTTCAACGGCGCGGCTGATTAATGCTAAACGGGAAGCGGCCAGGTCGCGGAATTGTCCCGATGTTTGTACTACCACATCCACACGAGGTCTTCCCAATGTTTCCGATGGGATTAATTGCAGATCGGATACACGACCGAAGGGATCCCGAACGGGTTCTACGCCCAACATATAAAGCGCCTGGGCAATCGTTGCTCCTTCGCTTTCGATAAATTCACTGCTCCAGAATGTATAACTTACTTTGCGTGGATATTCTCTGTGTTGTTTTTTGTATTGTTCCAATGTGGCGGTTGCTAATGCCACTCCTTTGTCCCAGGCTATTTCTGAAGGTGTTGCTTCTGCATTGACGGCATACAGGTTTCGTCCCGTAGGCGTTGCGGCCGGATTAGCGACAGCATCTCCTCCCGAAGAGGGAGCTATGTATCCGCCTGACAAGGCATTCAGCAAGGATTTCAATTCAGATTCGGGGCTTTGTTCCAAAGCTGTTTTATAGGTTGTGATATTGTTGATAGTACGTTCGATTTCGAAAACAGCGCGGGCAAAATTTTTTTGCTCTTTTGTGTATTTGGGCTTTTCCTGCATCGCCGGTTTTTCTGCCGGTTTTCCCATTCTGGGTTTTGTTTCTTCGGGACGTGTTCCGATTTTGGGTATCCAGGAAGGATGTCCTCCTCCGGTTTTTCCGCTTGCAGATGAAGGTGTCGAGCTTCCACCCATTCCCATTCTGGGGCGAGGCGGGGTAAGGATTATTTTTGCGTCTGTCAGTTCTTTTTTCGTAATTCCCGCTACGGAACAAATCAATGTGGTGTCAACATTTTTTCCATTCAATATCTGATTGACTAAAGACTTAGCCGGTTCCAGATAGCGGGATGTAAAGAATGCTTTATTTTTCAATTGCTTGCCGGTTATTTTTTTGCGTTCTTTATCTAAAGCCGCCAAGCTGTAAGCAATTGGATCTGTGCTCATTGCCATAACCGAAGAACGGATTTTTTCAGGTGAATAAGGAACTCCTGTTGTGTAAAATTGTCCGTTCATCCTTTCGTTGGAGATTTCTTCCGCATAGTTTTCGATACGTTCGATATCTTCCGTTGTATAGGGATTTGTTGAAATGCTGTCTAAACGAAGTTCCCGGTGTAATCCCATTTCCACTGCTATCTTTTTTATAGCCAATGATGCTTTGGGTTGATTATTTTCGGTTGTTTTGTAATAATCCTGTATTTTATCCTGTAATGATTTGAATTGGCTCCGTGTATTGCTTTCCATAAAAGCAGGAGTCAGGTAAGAAATAACTGTTGCGTATGAACGGCGTTTAGCCATCATACTTTCACCGATGTTGCCAATGGTGTAATAATAAAAATGGGGGATGGTTCCTACCAAGCGATCGGGCCAGTCATTGTTGCTTAATGCTACCTGTTTTTGCGGAGTAAACTCCAGGCTTCCGTGTGTCCCGAAGTGCAATAATGCATCGGCTTTGAATGCATATTGCGACCAGAGGTAAGCTCCTATGTATGTGTGTGGAGGCGCTGATTTGGCTCCGTGTACAATGGCAAAGGCATCGTTTCCCAAGGCTGCCATGGGTTGAGGCAATAAAGCGATATTTCCCAGTTGGATACGTGCAACAGCCAGGTATGATTTGCCTTCTTTATTTATACTCATATATTCGCCCGGAGCTTCGCCGTATAATTGGGTTACACCGGCATATAGTTCGTTTGAAAGTGATTGTTTGATCCATGATTCGTAAGTTGCTTTTTCTACCAAAGCAGGATTGCCGTTTCTCAGGAAATCATCGAAAGCGCCTTTTGCATAGGTGCTTAGTACAGCTCCTTGTGTCATCAACAGTTTTTCGAATTCTTTTTCCGTAGCAGGAAGATTATCTACCTTGTAACCTTCTGATTTCAAACGTTTCAGGAGATTGTAAAGGGAGGGAACGGTTTCCAGCCCTTGAGCAGTTAATCCTTGTTGTCCGGCTCCTTTGAAATAGTATATTGCTACTTTTTTATCGGCATTGGATTTCTTTTTCAATGTAATAAAATTATCGACAATCCGGGTGAAGTTTTTCAGCCGGTCAGGCATTGCTTTGAACAGGTAAACTCCATTTTTATCTATCTCCTGGGCATTGATCACATAGGGATAAATTGCACCATCAAGTTCAGGCATTACGATACTTTGTGACATGAAACCGCCGGACATTCCCATGGGGTCTTTCATCCATTCTTCCCGGGTTTGCAGGATGCTTAAAGGAGAGAATATGGGGATATTTCGTTCTTTTAACCACTCGACAGCGGCATCGGCTTGTCCCATAGCCAATCGTCCGTGAGCAAAATAGATTACAGCATCGGGATTGATTTTTTGAAGAAAATCCATTCGTTTCATGGCTGAAGCGATGGGATAAACATTCATTCCGGCTTGTTGAAATGAAACAATCAGGCTGTCGATATTCTCACGGTTTCCGCTGAAAGGATCATTTAATCCTCCGACAATGGCAACTTTAGGCGCTCCTTGTTTGTAAAAATCATGTTGTTTTAAGTAGTTTTCATACTCCGGAACTTCCTGAAACCAAACATTTTCATCCAGATGATACAATACATTCGCCGCTGTTTCAGCCACAGAATCGGGAGGCGTTACGAAAAATCTTTTCCGGTCTATATTTTTACGGATGTATCGGGCCATGCTTTGATAATTCCGTTTGTTTCCATTTCCCAAATATTCGGAAACTTGTTTTTGCTGTATACTGTCTAAGTTGCAAATGTTGTTTTCCGGATTGGTTGCTGCATAAATCAATACAGGCACACCTTTCTGTGCTGCTTTTTGTATTTGTTCGCGTTGGGAAGCGTCGATTCTCATGCCCATTCCGAAACCAAGGACAAAATCATAGTTTTTCAGTTTATTCAATCTGTCAAGCGATACTTCTTCGTATTTGATAAACGGGTCTGTATTTGATTTGATAAAACTGGTTGTCTGGAATGGCTGAAAGTTAATCAGTGCAATTTTAGTTGTGGATGTTGTTTTGGAGTAGATAAACCATCCCACTAATACAACTAAAAGGAAAGCTGCTACAATGAGCAGTTTCCTTGAATTTCCTTTTTTCATAAAGTTATTTAATTGGAAATTATTTTACAAGTTTATATTCGATTACAGGAAGTCCGCGTAAACTTTCCGGATTGCTGTCGTTTAGTCCCATTTTCGTAAATTTCAGTTTGTAGTAATTTCCATCGGCATCTTTGATGACATAGAATCGATCTGTTTTCACTCCGAGAGGAAGACTTTCACCATTCATGTTTGCAGTTCTTCTCCATTCACTTCCGATTAGATTACGTGCTGTAGAGAAATTAAGTCCGGGAAGATTGGACGCACTGAAATTTTCGTAGCTAATAGTTGATGTCAATACTTCTATTGCTTGGGTTCCTCCTATAGTATTCAGTGATACGTAATCCTGCATGAAATAAGCTACATCAACTCCGTTAGCTTGTGTCAATCCCGTGCTGTATGACCATTGAATATCCCATTTTTTTGGTTCCGGAGTAGTTATTTTATTGTCTGTGAATGAAAGACAGACCATATTGTAAGCGGCATCTTTGGTTACATCGGCAGTTTTGATCTCTCCGCCGCCCAATTTGCCGTATTGTACACTGTAACCATTGTCTTTGCGGGTTACTTTTACTTTGTAGTAATCTTCCGGTTTTGTATTATTTCCTTCGAAAGCGACCAGATATACCTTGTTGTCGGCTGCATTTGCTGAGATTTCGGCAAAGGCTGTTTTGTTGATATCTCCGGCAAGATCATCTACATTTTGTAATGAGATCATCTGGCCTGCCATCATGTTCGCAACTAATCTGGGAACATCAGCGGCATCAGCCACAGTTACTGCATTGATATCGGTTTTGCTTGTTGCTCCGGCGGCCATCTGAATAGCAGGATTCAGGAATACACGGAACTTATCGCCACAATAGAAGCCAAGTGTCCAGCTTTTACGGTCGACAGCATTTTGTGTGTTTTGACTGAAGTCGACGTAAGCCGAGTTGGCAGTGGCAACGTCTCCGACTCTTCCTTGTAAAGTCATTGTGCTTCCATCGGATACAATGGCGCCAAAGGTAAGTGTTAATTCTTTTGTATCACCTATTACGGCTGAGCTGTTGATTGATACGATAGAAAAAACGATATTTTCAGTTCCGTCATACAAATCGTCTTTTTTTGTTACTTTGACAGATGCGCTGGTTTGTCCGGCAGGGATGGTAACCGTAATTTCATTGCCTGAAGGAACAGGGTCTGTTGTGAACCCGGTTTCGTAAGCTACACCTGTTGCTGTATAATTTAGTTTTACTTCAACAACAGTATTTGTTGCACGACTCAAATTGAGTGTTGCATTGGCTGATTCTGCACTTGGTTCGATTCCCATTTTGTCTGTTGAAAAATTGACGGTAATGTCTGGCAGTTTAACATCATCGTCTTCTCCACAAGCGTAAAAGCTTAAGATAGCAGCTAATATTAATGAATTGAAAATTGAAAATTGAAAGTTGAAAATGTTTTTATTACTTTTCATATACTAAGTTATTTTTAATGAAACATATTGGATGGAGAGTTTTAAATTGAGATTTTTTCATTCTCAATTTTCAATTCTCCGTTCTTAATTATTAATTGTATAGTTGAAGCCCAGGAAATACGATCTTCCGCATCCGATGAAGGCTGCTGTTCCGGAAGAACCGTGTCCGCCTCCGGAAGTATTGGTAATAGTTGTCACATCAAACAGGTTTTTGATTCCACCTTCCAGACGGAAATATTTTCCTATTTTTTTGCTCAAGGTAAAATCGGCCCAGTTGAAGCTGTCGTAACCCAATAATGTCAATTCTTTATCGCTATTCAACGCGTATTCTTTGCGAGCTCCGGTATATTTATAAAATAAATTGATGTTTAATCCGGGTTTTCCCCAGAGATAAGACACAGAAGCTGTTATTTCCGGAGAAAAACGAAATTGTTCGAGATCCTGATCATCGTATTTTTTATCTTCCACATATGCATTATAACGTCCGATGTAAGAAAAACTCAGGTTTGCCTGTAAATCTTTCCAAACCAAAGCATTTTCGAATGTTCCTCCGGTGGTTTTATATTTTTCAATATTGCCATAAGTATTGTGATTCGGATCATTCACATCCGGTATGATTGCAATACGATTTCTGAAGTCGTTGTAAAATCCTGATAAAGTAGAAGTCAGCCTGATATCCGAATCGTGCAGAATTCTCCAGGTGTAAGAACCTGTGAAGTTATTGGAATATTCTGCTTTCAGGTCAGGATTTCCATCAATATTGTGATTTGGATTGTGCATTGAAAGATAAAGCTCCCGCAATGCCGGCGCACGGAATCCATAAGCATATGAAAGCCTTAAATCCATATGTTGATTGAGGCTGAATTTGGTGTTCAATGCAGGAATGAGCGGAGGAGCATCGTACACAGAATTAAATGTGGAACGTATTCCCGGACGAAGACTCATCCATTCGAACGGATTATATTCAGCAGAAAGGAAAAATGCAAAATCTGTGATGTCCGGATTTCCGTGAATACGATTTCCGCTGGCTTCGTCCCATTGATATTCAATTCCTGGCTGGAAGCTCAGTTTAGAGGATAATGTCCAAGCGGCTGTTGTTCTGAAAAATCCTGATTGATTGGTGGAAACATCTTGTGCGGATTCCTCCAGGGAAAGCCATTTTTCACCGGTTTGAGTATCTGTAATGACTGTTTTTGTTTTGCGGGTCAAATCCTGATATGAAGCAGCTGCATTCAATGTCAAATTGTTATTTAATTTCCAATCTGCTTGTAATTGGTTGGTGATGCGGTCGCTCAGAAAATCACGATCTTTGATTTCGTTTGGACTGTCCTGATTAAGAGGAGTGTAAATGGTTTCGTCCAGATAATCCATCCGATACCAGATATTCAGGTCTTTTTTCTTATATCCCAATATGGCATTTGTCATGTATTGATCTTTGGGTTGCCATTGTTTCTCACGACCGGTTTTGTCACCTGTCCAGCCTCCGGAGGCATTGCGGGTGAAGCCTGCAGCTACATTGAATCCGCTTTTATGTGTCCAGCTTCCGTTAAGACTTTCATAGTGTATTCCTTTATTTGTAAAAAAATCATATTCTTTTCCGGCGCTTTCTTCCTGTATTTTTGCACTGATATTATAGATATTTTTATCAGTAGCGGCATCCGGTTTTTTTGTGATGATATTGATCACGCCGGCCAGTGCATCCGAACCATAGGTGACAGACATCGGGCCTTCCACAATTTCGATTCTTTCAATGGTATTGATGTCTATTTGACTAAGACTTTGTTTGTTTGCATCGCGATCGAGCATTGGTATTCCATCAATCAAAACTTTGACATTGTTACCACTCATCTCCATCAGTTCGAATTTGGTTTCTCCCAGGGCCATATCGTTTGACATGCGGATACCTAACTCGGTATTCAGCAGACTTTGGATATTGGTCGATGCTTTTTCTTCGATTTTTTTTGCGCTGATGACGTTTACCTTGTAAACGGATTTTCGTAATGATTGAGGGGCAAACTGTCCGGTCACCACAACTTCCTGCAATTGTTGAGAATTTTCAACAATAGTAATGGCAGGAACTTTACATTCGGAATTTTTGGTGATGGTAATAGGTAGTTCGACTTTGTGTGCCGTAATTGAAAATACTATTAGGGTATGATCACCCGGAGGCGCTTCGAAGGAGAATTTTCCGTCTGCATCGGAAGTCGTGCCATAAGTAGTACCTTTGATGGAGACCGAAATAAATTCGGCAGGTTTTCCATCTGTTGTCATCACACTGCCCGAAACGATTGTTTTTTTAGTTTGGGCAAATAAGGAAGTGCTTAATAGAATGAGTAATACAAAACTCGTTATTATGTTTTTTAGCATCTTTTTGAATTTGAAAGCACAAAGTTCCGGTTTTCAAAAAAATGCTACAATCCCGTTTTTCTGGTAAATTTTGTAAATAATTGCAGGGAATAATACCAATATTCGGGTATAGGTATTTGTTCGAATTTTCAGATTGACACATTATTCCGATCTTTCCTGCAAGGAGAAGGAGACGCAAGAAGTGTGTCAGTCTGAAAATTCGAACGTTTTTGATCTTATAGTAATCCTTTCATTTTCTCCTCTAACTGTCCTTTTGTAGCGGCTCCAACTTGTTTATCTACAACTTGTCCGTTCTTAAAAAAGAGGATTGTCGGGATGTTGCGGATTCCGAATTGAGAAACGACATCGTCATTCAAATCGACATTCAATTTCCCAACAATAATCTTGTCGCCATACTCTTTTGAAAGTTCTTCGATTGCCGGAGCTATCATTCTGCAAGGGCCACACCATTCTGCCCAAAAATCTACTACCATTGGTTTATCTCCACTCACTAATTCATTGAAATTGGAATCTGTGATTTCTATTGCCATATGTTTAAGTTTTAAATTTTTATCGAAATCTGTATGAGAGTGAACTTCACCATTCACTTTCATATGTGTTTTAATTTATTTTAAATTCAAGCGCAGAGTTTTGCAAATAATTGATCAAAATCCGGCTTACATCTACTCTTTTTTCTGTTGTTAAAGAAACAAACATATTTCTTTCTTCGTTTTCAACTCTAAAATATAACGCAGTATTGCCCGGATTGTTCTTCAATAAACCGGATAAATCTGTTATCATTGATTCATCAAGGGAGTGCAGAGGAATTGTTATTGTAATTTTCTCGATCAAATTATCCTTTACATCAGGTAATTGTTGTATAGACGCGATTTTAAAGTCCAGTTCATTCTCATTAAATCTTCGTGGCTGATACTGACCTGTGATCAACAGGTACATGTTGGGACGACAATATTTTGCATAATCAATATAGTCATTTCCGAACAACGGAATTTCTGCGCTTCCTGTATAATCTTCCAATTTCAGGATGCCAAAGGGTTTGCCCATCTTGGTTATCCCTTCACGAAAACCGATTACAATGCCTCCCATCATGATTTCACGGCCTTTCAATGCAAATTTATCTTCGGAAAGTTCTTTCATCATTGTATTGCAGGCATGATTCAACACTACATAAAAATCATCCAAAGGATGTGATGACAGATAGATGCCTACCAATTCCCTTTCTTTATTCAGCCGTTCGATCACCGTCCACGGATCTGCTTTGGGAACTTCGGGTTTCGAAATTTCCACAGAATCAAAACCTCCGAATAAGGAATTGGATGCCGAATTTTTGTCCATCTGAAATTTATTTCCATACCGGATCAGGGTTTCAATAAAAGTTTCGTTTTTCCCGTTTTCAGCAAAATATTGTTCCCGTTTAGCTTCCGGAAAGTTATCGAATGCCCCGGCCAGACAAAGCGCTTCCAGATTTTTCTTGTTACAAGCTGTCAGATTTACTCTTTCTACAAAATCAAAAATGCCTTTGAACGGGCCACCTTTTTTCCTTTCGTTGATAATCATTTCAACAGCGCCGCTCCCGACTCCTTTCACACCACCCAGACCGAAACGGATATTACCTTCTTTATTTACTGTGAAATTCAGTTCGGATTCATTTACATCAGGCCCCATCACACCTATACTCATGCTTTTACATTCGTCCATGAATTTGGTGATTTCACCGATGTCATCCTTGTTCCGGGTTAAGTTGGCAGCCATAAATTCTGCCGGATAATGTGCTTTCAGATAAGCCGTTTGGTACGAGACCCAGGAATAACAGGTAGCATGAGATTTATTGAAAGCATATTTGGCAAACTCTGCCCAGTCAGCCCATATTTTCTCCAGCTTTTCTTTCGGACCGAATCCATTTTTAGCAGCTCCTTCGAGGAATTTAACCTTTAGAGCTTCCATTTTGTCGATCAACTTTTTTCCCATAGCTTTACGCAACTCATCGGATTCACCGCGGGTGAACCCTGCAAGGTCACGGCTCAGGAGCATCACCTGTTCCTGATAAACAGTGATTCCATAGGTTTCTTTTAAACGGGATTCCATTTCAGGAAAGTCATAAGTGATTTCCTTTTTTCCATGTTTACGATCAACAAAATCAGGGATATAAGCCATCGGGCCCGGACGATACAAGGCATTCATCGCAATGAGATCCTCAAACTTGGTGGGTTTCAGATCGCGAAGGTATTTTTGCATTCCGGCAGACTCAAACTGGAAAGTTCCTACTGTTTGTCCTTTGCTATATAACTCATAAGTCAATTCGTCATCAATAGGAATCCTTGAAATGTCAATATCGATTCCTATTGACTTTTTGATATTTGAAAGCGCTTCTTTAATGATCGACAAGGTTTTCAGCCCCAGAAAGTCCATCTTGATCAATCCGATGGATTCGATCACGGAACCTTCATACTGAGTGACCAACAAATCTTCGTCACTTCCTTTTTCCTTGGCTGTACTTAAAGGTACGAAATTCGTCAAATCATCCGCGCCGATGATCACACCACAAGCATGAACGCCGATCTGACGGACAGTCCCTTCAAGCATCTCGGCATATTTCAGAGTATCCGACAAATTCTGATCATAAGAATTGCGGGCTTCCTGCAATTCAGGCACGTATCTGAGGCAATTGGAAATGTTTACTTTAGGAGCTTTTCCGGTAGCTTTATCTTCAGGAAACCTGTCGGGAATAAGTTTTGTCAAACGGTCAGCTTCCGAAAGCGGAAGTCTCTGAACCCGGGCCACATCCTTGATGGATGATTTGGTCGCCATGGTTCCATAAGTAATGATATGGGCAACTTTTTCTTTCCCATATTTTTCGGTTACCCAACGCAGCACTTCATTTCGTCCGTCGTCATCGAAATCGATATCAATATCGGGCATCGATATACGATCGGGATTCAGGAAGCGTTCAAAAAGCAGATCATACTTCAAAGGGTCGATATCTGTTATTCCCAAACAATAAGCAACAGCAGAACCTGCGGCAGATCCGCGTCCCGGTCCAACCGCCACGTTCATATTCCTGGCCGCCTGAATAAAATCCTGAACAATAAGAAAGTAACCCGGAAAACCCATGGTTTTCATGGTTTCCAGTTCAAAGTCTATCCGTTCCAACACATCCGGCGGAACCGGATCTCCATATCGTTTCTTAGCGTTGACTAAAGTAAGTTCTTTCAGGTAATCAGCTTCGAGTTTGATTCTGATGACCTTATTATATCCTCCTAACTTATCAAAACGACAGGGATCTTCTTTGTTAAATTCTTCGCGAAGGGCTTCTTCCGAGTATTTCTGATGATATGACTCTTCTGTTCCGAATGTTTCGGGAATCGGGAACATCGGCATGATAGCATCCGAGTCTATGCTGTAAAATTCTACTTTATCTGCAATTTCTACTGTGCTGTCAAGCGCTTCGGGGAGATCTGCGAAAATGACGTTCATCTCTTCCGGAGTTTTGAGCCATTCTTGTTTGGTATAGCGCATACGGTTCGGATCATCCAGATCTTTACCCGTACTCAAACAAATCAAACGGTCGTGAGCCTCCGCATGTTCTTCCTCAACAAAATGGACATCGTTGGTAGCAACTATTTTTGTATTGGTTTTATGTGCAAGTTCAATCAACTTACCATAAACTTCCATCTGTTTTTCATAAGTCAATCTGTCGGATCCGGGCTTATCAGTCTGGTGACGCTGAATTTCCAGGTAAAAATCGTCTCCGAAGAGTTTTTTGAACCACATGACAGACTCTTCTGCACCCTTCAAATCATCGGTTGCTATTTTACGAGGAATTTCTCCTCCCAAACAAGCGGAACAAACAATCAACCCTTCCTTGTATTTTTCAAGGACATCTTTATCTATGCGGGGACGATAATAATATCCGTCAACCCATGCCGTAGAAACCAGTTTACATAAATTCTGGTATCCTTTTTTATTTTTCGCCAGCAATAATAAATGCCAGCCGCTACCGTCTTCTTTCAATGTCTTATCGAAACGAGTCCGACGGGCACAATAGGCTTCGACACCAACAATAGGTTTAAATTTTTCTTCTGCCGGTTTTCCTTTGTTGAGTTTACCTACATAATCGATAAACTCTTTGACTCCGAACATATTACCATGATCAGAGAGTGCAACGGCTTTCATTCCCGACCGGATGGATTTATCTACCAAACCGGAAATGGTCGACATCCCATCCAGCAATGAATAATGAGAGTGAACGTGCAAATGAACAAAAGGATGTATATTGTTTGACATTGAAAATATTCCTCATTTTAGGAGTGTAAAGGTAGAAAAAATTAGGGCAGGATGGAAAAAAAGTTTTCAACAGAATGAAAGAGAAAAGGCGAGGAAATCCCCGCCTTAAATGTTTTCACAACGGAATAATCCTTATTGTGAATTGCTTTCAAATTTATATGGTGACAAAAGTAAGAAATATTTTTCATTAACAAAATGATAATAATAAAAAAATTTATTTTAATTTTATGGTTTTATTATTAGGTATATCTTGAACTTAACTTAGATTATCAATGTGTTTAATGTTTAATTTCATGAGATTAAAGATAAAAGACAAAAGAAGATAGGCAAAGACGAAAAGACCTCAAGACTGTCTTTCAATCTATAAAGTCTATTCTATCTTCTTTATTCTTTGTTCCCTTATGTCTGTTTAAATTAAACATTCAACCTTAAACTAAATATTATTTAGCACTTATGAAAAAGATATTAGGTTTGGATTTGGGTACGAATAGCATCGGTTGGGCGTTGATAGAACAAGACGAACAAAACCGGGTTGGGAGAATAATTGATTTAGGTAGCCGGATTATTCCGATGGACGCTTCCGTTTTGGGTGAGTTTGATAAAGGCAACTCTATTTCTCAGACAGCAAATAGAACAAAATTTAGAAAGACAAGAAGGTTGTATGAAAGACACCACTTACGTCGTGAACGTTTGCACAGAGTCTTGAATGTTCTTGGATTTTTGCCTGAACATTATGCACATCAAATTGATTTCGACAAACATTTTGGTCAATTTTTCGAAGAAAAAGAACCTAAATTAGCATGGAAAGAAATCAAGGAAAAGAAATTTGAATTCATTTTTCAAGAATCATTCCATGAAATGGTTGCTGATTTTAAAGCACAGCGCCCTGAGCTTTTTTATACAAAACCCAATGGCGAAGAAACAAAAATTCCTTACGATTGGACAATCTACTATTTACGTAAAAAAGCATTAAACCAAAAAATTGAGAAAGAAGAATTGGCGTGGATATTACTAAATTTTAACCAAAAGCGTGGATATTATCAGTTGCGTGGCGAAGAGGAGGACGAGAAAACAAACGTAAAAGAATTTGTACAATTACTCAAAGTTATTTCTGTCGAAAAAGGTGAGCCCGATAAAAAGAACGACAAAAAGACATGGTACAAAATGACTTTCGAAAACGGGTGGGAATATTCTGCAACCTTTACTACAGAACCCAATTGGTTAAATATCGAAAAAGAATTTTTAGTTACGGAAGAATATGATGATGATGGAAATATCAAAATCGTAAAGGACAAGAAAACAGATACTACAGGGAAAGAGAAACGCAGAATTACCCCTTTGCCTTCGTTTGATGAAATCGACCAAATGAGCAAAGAACAACAAGACAAAATTTACAAAAAGATAAAAGCAAGAACTGAAATTACTATTAACAATACCGGAAAGACTGTCGGTACATACATTTACGAAACTTTATTGCAAAAACCTACACAAAAAATCAATGGAAAATTAGTACGCACTATTGAACGCAAATTTTATAAGGATGAATTGATTGCCATTCTCAAAAAACAAATTGAATTACAGCCTGAATTATTTACCGAAGATTTGTACAATGATTGTGTTCCTGAATTATATCGTAGTAATGAAATACACCAAACCATTTTGAGCAAACGAAATTGTTTTATTCATTTGTTTGTCAATGATATTATCTTCTATCAACGTCCGTTACGAAGTCAAAAATCGTCTGTCGGAAATTGTTCATTGGAATACAAAATTCATAAAATCAACAAAAAAGACGAAAAAGAAAATCCAATAAAAAATGTATTTGAAAAAGATGCCAATGGGAAAGATATTGAAGTAAAAGAGTATCTAAAAGGTATTCCAAAATCAAATCCTTACTATCAGGAGTTTAGAGTTTGGCAATGGTTATATTATCTCAAAATTTATTTGAGAGAAGAAGACAAAGATGTTACAACTGAT
Source organism: Bacteroidales bacterium (assembly GCA_031553435.1). Taxonomy (GTDB): domain Bacteria; phylum Bacteroidota; class Bacteroidia; order Bacteroidales; family Azobacteroidaceae; genus JAVBLQ01. The sequence continues at coordinate 16,819 of JAVBLQ010000094.1, forward strand.
TTTCTTAAAACATCTGACGATTATACGAATTTGTTTGACTTTTTAATGGATAGAAAAGAAATTGACAATAAGGCTCTTATAATATATTTTCTTAACCAACAAGGAGTAACCAAGAAAAAAGAGGTAGATACTGAACTGAAAAAATATCGTTGGAATTATGTTTTTGATAATTCAAAAGAAAAGGAAGAAGATAAATCTAAAAAATATTCTTGCAACGAAACCGGAACGCAAATCAGAACGCGCTTAGCAAAAGTAGAAAACGTACCTGCCGATTTTTTAAAAATTGTTGATACAAAAGAGATAATCAATAAAAAGACGAAAGAAAAAGAAATTGTATCATTAGGAACAAAGGAATATCAACTCTGGCATATAATCTATTCTGTAACAGACAAAAATGAATTCAAAACAGCGTTGAGTAAATTTGCTAAAAAACATAATTTAGACGAAAAATCTTTTGTTCATAATTTTGAACATTTTCCACCATTCAAAAGCGAGTATGGTTCATTTTCTGAAAAAGCCATAAAAAGGTTGTTGCCATTGATGCGATTGGGGAAATATTGGAATTTTGAGGCGATTGACAGCAAAACAAAAGAACGAATTGATAAATTACAGACCGCAGAATTTGATGAAACCATTAAAAACAAGGTCAGGGAAAAGATAAATAAAGAGAAGTTAGACACCAACGAAGATTATCAGGGTATGCCATTATGGTTGGCGCAATATGTTGTTTACGATCGCCATTCAGAGTCCGCAAATGTAGATCAGTGGAAATTGTCTCACGATATTCAGGATTATTTATATGAATTTAGACAACATTCGTTGCGAAATCCAATTGTAGAACAGATTATTACAGAAACTTTACGTGTAGTAAAAGATATTTGGGAATATTATGCGGCTGTACCGGAAAGTAACGTTGAATGTATTGAAGTTTATGATGATCGAAAAAAGAAAAATGTAAGAAGTTTCAAAAAATTCTTTGATGAAATCCATATTGAACTCGGTCGTGAAATGAAAAACACAAAGGATGACCGTGCTAAAATTACCAACCAGGTATCAGATAATGAAAATACAAATTTACGTATCAAGGCAATGTTAATGGAATTTGCAGAAGATGGTTTTTTCAATAACGAAAATAACGAAAATCCTGTAAGGCCTTATTCTCAAAGCCAACAGGATATATTGAAGATTTACGAAGAAGATGTGCTGCGCCAATATTCCGAACAGGATTTGAAGAATGAAAAAACAGCATTAAAAGATAAAGAAGGTAAAGAAATTACCATTTACAATATTTCCAAAAAATCTGCACCAACAGACAAAGAAATTCAAAAATACAGGCTTTGGTTGGAACAAAAATATCAATCACCTTATACTGGCAAATTTATTTCATTAAGCAGGTTGTTTACATCTGATTATGAAATAGAACATATTATTCCTCAAAGCCGTTATTTTGACGACAGTTTAAGTAACAAAGTGATTTGTGAATCGGCTGTAAATAAGTTGAAAGACCGTTGTCTTGGACTTGAATTTATCAAAAAACACGCTGGTGAAAAAGTGGAATGTGGTTTAGGAAATGTTGTTGAAATTTTTGCGGAAGAAAAATATAAAGATTTCGTACAGGAACATTATAAAAACAATAACGCTAAGCGTAAAAAACTTTTGTTGGAAGAAATTCCCGACAAAATGATTGAACGTCAACTGAATGACACTCGCTATATAAGTAAATTTGTGTCTCAACTTTTGTCGAATATTGTTAGAGAAGACAATGGTGATGACGGGATTAATTCAAAAAATCTTATTCCCGGAAATGGAAAAATCACAAGTACATTAAAACAGGACTGGGGTCTGAACGATGTTTGGAATTCACTGATTTTGCCACGTTTTGAGCGAATGAATGAATTGACTCAAACAGACAAGTTTACCTCAAAAAATACCGAAGGGCATATAATTCCGATGATTCCAATGGAACTTGCAAAGGGATTTCAAAAGAAACGTATAGATCATCGCCATCATGCCTTGGATGCTTTGGTAATTGCCTGTATGAAGCGAGAGCATGTTCAATATCTGAATAATGAAAATGCAAAATCTCAAAAGTTCCATTTGCAAAAGGGACTTGCCAAAACACTACGCAGATACGAAACCATTGAAAAAACCATACAGGAAAAAGACGAAAATGGCGTTTGGAGAATAAAGAAAGATTCGACTGGCAAGCAAGTAACAAAGCAAATAGAAGTTCCCAAAGAATATTTTATGCCTTGGGATAACTTTAAAACAGATGCACAAACAAAATTAGAAGAAATTGTTGTCAGTTTCAAGCAGAATCTACGGGTTATTAATACAGCAACCAATAAATACAAAAAAATCAAAGATGGTAAAAAAATAGAAGTCAAGCAAGAGGGGAAAGAAGCCGGTAAAAAAGAGAATTGGGCAATTCGTAAGCCGTTACATAAAGAAACGGTTTATGCAAAAGTTAGTTTGCCACATATTAAGACACCAAAAGGAAAATTTATTACGGCAGGAAGAACAAGTTTAGATACTTCATTTGATTTTAAAAAGATAGAAACAATTACCGACACAGGCATTCAGAAAGTTTTGAAAAACTATTTGACGGCAAAAGATAACAAGCCCGAATTAGCATTTTCGCCTGAAGGAATAGAGGAAATGAACAATAATATTTCTGTCTATAATGGTGGGAAACCTCATAAACCTATTTTTAAGGTTCGAACTTTTGAAATTGGCAGCCGTTTTGCTTTGGGCGAAAAAGATAATAAAAAAGACAAATATGTTGAGGCTGCAAAAGGTACAAATTTATTTTTTGCTGTTTATGAAGACAAAAAAGGAAATAAAAACTACCAAACTATACCTTTGAATATTGTCATTGATAATCAAAAGGAAGGGCTAAATTCAGTTGTTGAAAGATATATGGACGAAAAAGGAAATGAATACAAATTGTCATTTCATCTTTCCCCTAACGATTTGGTATATGTCCCGACAGAAGATGAAAAGGAAAATCCAAGAAATGTAGATTTTGGGAATTTGACTAAAGAGCAGGTTGGAAGGATTTATAAAATGGTAAGTTCATCCGGAAGTCAATGCTTTTTTATAAGGCATGATATTGCGACTTCTATCGTGAATAAATTTGAATTTTCACCATTAAATAAAACAGAAAAATCTATTAATGGAATAATGATAAAAGAGATTTGTTGGAAGTTGAAAGTTACTAGGCTTGGAAATATTTTTTTTGATACAAGGTCTTAAAATTTTATTTTTTAAAATAATGGTTGTATCTTTGCATTTGAGTTTGTATAACTTGCTTGATATTTTATTGATGCAAGGTCTGTTATGATTTTTAATTTAAAAATCATAATATGGGTTATCCCATAGTGAAAACTCTTAAGGCGGGGTAAACGCCTCGCCTTTTTTTGAGAAAGTAATAATAACAAATATGAATCAAGGTTCTAACAAAATCATCCTCTACTCCACCCCCAATGGAGATATTCGAGTGGATGTATATCTCGAATCCGAAACCGTTTGGCTTACACAAAAATCAATGGCTGAATTGTTCGGTGTAGAAGTGAATACCATTAACTATCATTTGAAAGAAGTTTTCAAATTAAATGAATTACAGGAAGATTCAGTTATTCGAAAAATTCGAATAACTGCGGCAGATGGTAAAAATTATAATACAAACTTTTATAATCTTGATGCCATTATCTCCGTCGGCTATCGAGTCAATTCTTCCAAAGCAACACAATTTCGCATTTGGGCAACTCAAGTATTAAAAGAATACATTATCAAAGGATTTGTATTGGACGATAATCGCTTGAAGCAAGGGCAAACGCTTTTCGGAAAAGATTATTTCAAAGAGTTGCTGCTTCGCATTCGTTCCATTCGAGCGAGTGAACGGCGTATTTATCAGCAAATAACCGATATTTTCGCCGAATGTAGCATTGATTACGACAAAAATTCCGAAATAACCAAAAATTTCTATGCAATGGTGCAGAATAAATTTCACTATGCCATTACTGGAAAAACTGCTGCTGAAATAATTTATCAAAAAGCCGATAAATCAGAAGAAAACATGGGATTGACTACTTGGAAAAATGCTCCGGAAGGCAGAATCCTTAAAACAGATGTTATTGTGGCCAAAAACTATCTGCAAGAAGACGAAATCAAAAAATTAGAACGAACGGTCACTGGATATTTTGATTACATAGAAGGCCTGATAGAACGTCAGAATACATTTACTATGGCTCAATTAGCCGATAGTGTCAATCGTTTTCTCAATTTTAACGAATACAAAGTGTTGGAAGGGCAAGGAAAAATTTCAAAATTGCAAGCCGATAGAAAAGCTATTTCAGAATATGATGAATTTAATAAGACTCAAAAAATCATTTCGGATTTTGACAAAAGAGTAAAAGATATTGAATAACTTTTTAAAATAAATATCATGCAAGAAGAACTAAAATCCGAAGGCAAATGCCTTTTCTGCGACAAAACATTTGCCAAATCAGGGATCAACCGCCATTTGGCAACACATCTAAAAGAAAAAACGAAAACGGGAAAACCGGGCAAATCATTTTTCCTTAAAGTAGAAACAAATAAAAGATGGGGAACTACACCCTATTTTCTCAGTCTTTGGGTTGATAGCAAAACAAAAATGGGGGAAATTGATTCTTTTTTGAGGGCTATCTGGCTCGAATGTTGCGGACACATGAGCGCTTTTCGTGATCCTAAAAAAAGAACTCTCGGCTGGGATTATTTTGAAGCCATGGAGTTAATGGAAAAAGGGAAAATAAAAGAATATGAGAAATTGATGGAAGAAGGAGATGGTGAAATTCCTATGAGCCGCAAAACAAAAGATGCATTATACAAAGGTTTGGTATTGGAGTATGAATATGATTTCGGGAGTTCTACCGAATTAACTATTACCGTTATGGATGAATATCCGGTAAAAGCAGATAAAGATATCGTTTTATTATCTCGTAATAAACCATTGCAAACAATCTGCTCCATTTGTGGCAAAGCTCTTGCGACACAAATATGTACGGTTTGCATGTACGAAGAAGATACTGAATTTTGCGACAAATGTGCCTCAAAACATGCTAAGAAATGTGAAGATTTTGCCGATTATGCTTCAATGCCCGTAGTTAATTCTCCGCGCATGGGTGTGTGTGCCTATGAAGGAGGTTCTATTGATAAAGAACGTGATAGACCGTTTTTTATTCTCTAAAAATAAATACATGATTCATCAATCTTAAATCTCTGAACTCATTATGCCATGATCAAAAAAACACTTTATTTTGGCAACCCTGCTTATCTCAGTTTACGTAATGAGCAATTAGTTATTAAACTTCCTGAGATAGAAAAGAATACGACACTTCCCGAATCATTCAAAAAAGACAGCGAGAAAACTTTTCCTGTTGAAGATTTAGGAGTTGTGGTGCTGGATAATAAGCAAATCACGATTACTCACGGACTGATTGAAAAATTATTGGAAAACAATACTGCGGTTATTACGTGTGATAGCAACAGGATGCCTGCCGGACTATTGCTTCCTCTTTGTGGAAATACCACCCAAAGCGAACGTTTCAACAAACAAATTGCTGCTTCGGAGCCTTTGAAAAAGCAGCTTTGGCAACAAACGATTAAAGCGAAAATAACCAATCAGGCGGCCGTGCTGCAAAAATTCAGGGAATGCAATATCCGTAATATGAAACATTGGGCTGATGAAGTGAAAAGCGGAGATCCGGATAACTTTGAAGCCCGTGCTGCTGCCTACTATTGGAGTGAAGCATTTCCCCAAGTTTCCAATTTTACACGAGAAAGGGAGGGCGTTTTCCCCAATAATCTGCTGAATTATGGTTATGCAATACTCCGGGCAGTTATTGCCAGAGCTCTTGTCGGGAGCGGTTTGCTGCCTACTTTCGGAATTCATCACCACAACCGTTACAATGCTTATTGCCTCGCAGATGATATCATGGAACCTTATCGTCCTTTTGTGGATATGCTTGTTATACAAATAGTCGATTCCGTAGGAAATATTACCGAACTAACAACAAACATTAAAAGGCAACTTTTGAGTATCCCTGATTTGGATGTAAAAATCGGAGGAAGAATGAGCCCGTTGATGATTGCAGCCGGACAAACATCAGCTTCTTTGTATCAATGTTTTGAAGGAGGTTCACGAAAAATGAAATATCCGGAATTTCCGTAAAATATGCTGTTCCCTTAACTCTGAAGGAATTTTATAATTCTAAAGGTTATGAATTTATCTTCACGACTTAATCAATACAGGGTTATGTGGGTCTTGGTTTTATTCGATTTACCGACAGAAACAAAAACCGACCGGAAAATTCAGAGTGATTTCCGGAAAAAATTAGTCAAAGATGGTTTTACCATGTTTCAGTTTTCCATTTATCTCCGGCATTGTCCCAGCGTGGAAAATGCCAATGTGCATATCAAACGGGTTAAAAATTTTCTTCCGCCAAAAGGACACGTCGGAATACTCTGTATTACAGATAAGCAATTTGGTATGATGGAACTTTTCCACGGAAAAAGTCCAGAAGCAAAGCATACCGGCTGGCAGCAGTTGGAACTATTTTAAAAACAAAATCCCGACCGAAATCAGGATTTTATGTTAAAAAACAGCTTATTTTTCAGATCCTAATTGTTGTGATATATCATTGAATATTATGGAGATAATTACCCCTGTGCTGTTTTCAATGAACGAAGATACAAATTTGAAAGCAATTCACAACAGTGAAGAACTAAGAAACTGTTTAAGTTTGCTGTTTTCAATGAACGAAGATACAAATTTGAAAGCAATTCACAACACCCTCTATAGCTTGCCTGTACACTGCCTGGCTGTTTTCAATGAACGAAGATACAAATTTGAAAGCAATTCACAACATTATTCACTCACTTTTACTCTCTTAGTAGCTGTTTTCAATGAACGAAGATACAAATTTGAAAGCAATTCACAACTACCCTACAGCTACGGTGGGATTTCAGACCGCTGTTTTCAATGAACGAAGATACAAATTTGAAAGCAATTCACAACGTGCCTTGGCTTTATACAATTCGTGATATTGCTGTTTTCAATGAACGAAGATACAAATTTGAAAGCAATTCACAACTACAGCTACCTCTTCCAAAGTAACTCCCAAGCTGTTTTCAATGAACGAAGATACAAATTTGAAAGCAATTCACAACAATCAGTAAAGATAATTATTATTTTTACAAGCTGTTTTCAATGAACGAAGATACAAATTTGAAAGCAATTCACAACTCAAACAATACCCACACTTTCTTACCTTTGCTGTTTTCAATGAACGAAGATACAAATTTGAAAGCAATTCACAACAACTTCGGGTGCCTCCGTAGTAGGAACTTCGCTGTTTTCAATGAACGAAGATACAAATTTGAAAGCAATTCACAACTCATTATACGTATTTCTCGCTTTCTCAAAAGCTGTTTTCAATGAACGAAGATACAAATTTGAAAGCAATTCACAACAAGTTGCCAAAATATTTGCTACAATATTTGCTGTTTTCAATGAACGAAGATACAAATTTGAAAGCAATTCACAACAACGCGACACGCAAATATAATTAAATAAATGCTGTTTTCAATGAACGAAGATACAAATTTGAAAGCAATTCACAACACCCAACTTGTCACGCAATTCTTGGATTGGCTGTTTTCAATGAACGAAGATACAAGATACTCCTCAAGGAGCCGGAACATATACTTCCTAAATATTAAATCTTATATTTCAGTAAAAAAAATCGTCTGAAACTTCGCAATTTGTGAAGTTTTATATTATATTTGTATCAAATATTACGGAGCATGCTAATTAGAAATAAAGGACTATTAGATGAATATGCTGTAAAGCACGCCAATGTTAGGAATTCTTTGCAACGTTGGATTGATTTGGTGGAAGAAGCTGAATGGAAACAATACAATGAACTTAAACTGGATTTTCCTTCTGCCGATTATATTGGAAATGGAAGATATGTATTCAATATACAAGGGAATAATCACAGATTAGTTGCAATTGCCTTATTTATGAAGGTTATTCGAAAATTCGTTTTATAGGTACGCATGCAGAATATGATAAGATAGATTGTAAAACAATTTAAAATTAAAGATTATGATTAAAAAATTTGAAAATATTATCGTTATTAATGACAGAAAACTTTTTGATGAGATAGCTGAATATGAAGAAAATCTAATTCAGGAAGCAACTTCCAATGGCGCTTTATCTGAACAGAATGCCGATAATGAATACACAAGAGAAATTGGCAGGGTGGGCATTATGTTAGCTGATTACGAAAGCACATATATGGAATTTAAAAATTTGAAATTCAAATCACCACTAATTATTGGTATTGAAAAAGAATTGTCTAAGCGCTCGCTGAAACAACGTGAAGCCGCAGAATTGCTTCATGTGAAAGAATCTACATTTAGCCAGATAATTCGCGGAAAACGTCCGATTTCCATGCAAATGGCAAAACGTTTGTATAAAGTGTTTAATATTGACCCCAAGCTGATATTGGAATATTCTTGATTATGGAAAATATAAAGGAAAGAATGAAGCGTGCCATTCGCCGGCAAGACGAAAAAAGTCATGTTAAGAAAAGAATGAAATATATATTATCTTTTCATTTCACAACGGGAAATGATTTTGCTTCCAATCCGGCATATCACTTCAACTCAAACAAATCTTTCAATTCCTTATTACTCAGATTTCCGATCCAGTTCTCGCCGGTCGAAACCGTCAGGTCGGCCAGGGCTTTCTTGCTTTGTATCATTTCGTTGATGCGTTCTTCAAAAGTCGATTTGGTAATGAAGCGGTGTACAACGACATTTTTCGTTTGCCCGATACGATAGGCCCGGTCGGTAGCCTGCGCTTCCACGGCAGGATTCCACCACAAGTCGTAGTGAATCACGTGATTGGCGGCTGTCAGGTTCAAACCGGTTCCGGCTGCTTTCAGTGAGAGGATAAAAATCTTGTCCGCACGATTGGTCTGGAATGCATCTACCATCTCTTTGCGTTGCTTGATACTGCATCCGCCGTGATAATACAGGGGCGTTTCTCCGAATCGTTCGGTTATGAAATGTTTAAGCAATTCGCCCATTTCTGTGAATTGGGTAAATATCAATACTTTTTCATTGTTTTCAATGATATTCTCCAAACGGTCGAAAAGTAACTCCATTTTTCCGGAGAGGGAAGCATCCCGAACATTATTCTTCAGAAACTGGGTCGGATGGTTACAAATCTGCTTCAAGGCCAGCATCATTTGCAATACTAATCCCTGACGCACGAACAACGCTTTGTGATCATTGCCTTCGATTCCTTCAATGGCCTGCATGGCTTTTTCCAATGTCTTTTCATACAATCCGGCCTGTTCTTTCGTCAGTTGGCTGTATGCATCCATCTCAATTTTATCCGGAAGATCGTTGATAATACTTTTATCAGACTTCAAACGGCGCATCAGAAACGGCGCAGTGATTTTCTTCAACTTTTCTGCCGCAGCCAAATCGTTTTGATTTTGAATCGGAATAGCAAAATCGTCCTTAAAGTCTTTTATACTACCGAGAAATCCGCGGTTGGAGAAATCCACAATGCTCCAGAGCTCACTCAGGCGGTTTTCCACAGGCGTACCGCTCATGGCAATGAATGTAGCAGCCGGAATGCTTTTAACGGCTTTGCTCTGAGCCGTATCGTGATTTTTGATATTTTGCGCTTCGTCGGTTACCACGACCTGCCATTTCATTTTTTTCAGTTTGTCGGCATCCGAACGCACCATTCCGTAAGTTGTCAGCAAGACATCGAAATCAGTTTTATCTTCTAATTGGCGGGTAGCCCCGTGATAAATATTACACCGGAGTGAAGGGGCAAATTTTTC
>JAVBLQ010000095.1:0-2676 GCA_031553435.1 Bacteroidales bacterium
TGGAAACAAGTCTATGTTTTTGAATTATTCCATTCTGAATCAACCATTTGGATTGGCTTTAATTCAGAACAGGTAACGGATAAATAACGAGTTAACTTCTCTAGTTTGCTCCGCTTTGAGCAGGTTGATTAGCTTGGCACAAGGATACAAAAGTTTTTATTTTCACCATCTGTGTTTGTTTCTTCATCGCTAATTTGAGTCAATAGTGGTTCTACTTTCGAATAATCTGTAATAATTTTTACCGTAATAAGAGCAAGTGGAACTCCTAAAATACTCAAAATCATTTGAACGACTGTAGTTGTTATGAGATTATCTACAGTATCAGCACTTTTGAAAGCAAATCTGAAAACAAATTGTCCAACAAATGCTGAAATTATCCAAAATGTCCACCATCACCCCAAATAATTTGTAGAATAACCAACTTTTTCAGAAAGACCTCTCTTCGTGAAAAGTTCTTTTGTTTCAACATAGATTTCTTTCATTATTTGATAAGGACGATATAAGTTTACAATTGGGACAAACCAACTGCCCGCTGCCCAACCTTCTGAATGAGAAAGATAACTAACTTTCTGGTGCAAGTTGAAATATGCCCTTCTAAACCACATGATAAATGTTATGCCTGAAATTAGATAGGCAATAAAATAAATTTACTAAAAATAACTTGTTTATATTGTTCTTGCAAATTCATATTTATGCGCTATTTTAACAGTAGTTGAAACTTTACAAATGAAGTTTACACGAAACGCCAATTTCATCAGCTTTCTTGATGAATAACTTTGCAAGTCCAATATCATTTGCTTCAAACTCAATCTTTTCTCCATTTAAAACACACAAATGCTTTATCTTATACTTTTCACTAAACCCATCCGTTACATTAATATTGGAATAACTATAACATCCAATATATTGTCTAAACGGATAAAAATATCTATCTGTTTCACGATCTGAAATGTTACAAAATGTAATTTGTCTTGTTCGATTATTTGGTAGCTGATGCTCACGTTATTTATGCTAATTGTGTTTTTATTTTCGCAAGTTCTTGGCTATTTTACAAATCTGGAGACTTGTTTTTAACTGAACGAAGCGAAAGACGCTTCGCTCAGCGCAGCTTCATCCTCTTTAATTTTTTCATTCTTTCTTCACCAAATCGAATGTAAAAAGTGGAGTTAAATTTTCAAAACTATATGGTTCAGAGCATCTATAAATAGTAAAAGGAATTGTATCTATAGCTTCTTTTGGAGAACTACAAACAATCATATTATTATAACATCCAACAGATCCTTCACCATCACGTTGTACTTGCCAAAATGTCAGATAATTATCTATAGTTAATTTCATTGAAGAATTTATTTTAAGGCTAACCACAATCCTCGGAGTATATGTTGAGTCTATAATTGGGGTCCTGTCTTTTCCTGATTTGGTCATGTTCACATGCCAAATCATCTCTTTCCATACTGTTTGAATAGGAAATAAGAAGGTTGTATCAATTGTCTGAATATTAATAATATTATATTCTTCTATGAATACGCCTATTTCCTTTGATTCCTGTATATTATGAGATGCTCCTGGAGTCTGAGTATTAGATCCATTACAGCTAATCAAGAACAAGAATAAAATATTAATCCATTGTATTTTCATTTTTTATAATTTAAATTGATATCTTCATAATTCATACTCTTCAATGTTTTACAACACTTAGATGTGTAGAAATGAGACAAACTTCACCTAATTTATTCGCATTATTTAACTATGATACAGGGATTCCTCATTAACCAATCTCTAAGAGTTGAGAGAATTTCAGCCCATGTCGGTTTCTTTTCTTGCGATTGAGAATTATTATTTCCCTCTTCTGCTGGATATAGACTACTTTTATTATTGTTTTTAATATATTTTATCCGTTCATTAGGGCTAGTAGGAATAGATCTTTGAATTCCTGTAGGAGTCCCATAGATAGTTACATAACCTGGATCCAATCCCGCAGCTACCAATGCATCGGAAACTATATCAGCACAATTAGCGAATATACCATGATACCTACTAACTGCTGATTCTATTGCTGCATTTTCGGCCGCTTTATCCTGGTCTGAATCGGTTTTAAGTCTAACCCGTTGAGAATAAGTAGGGCTTAATTCTTTATCACTATCAAATTCTTCATATGTTTTAAATTTTTTATCTTTATCAACTTTTGGTTTTCCTCCTACAATGGGATTGTCTTTAACATTTGAATTTTCGTTTTCACGTCCATTTTTTGAAATATAACGCCATCCTGTTTTGTCATTCCCTATCAAAACTGCCATGTGACCGTGACTTTTTCCCAAAAATTGTCCTCCTTTTGGAGCATTTAAGACAATAATATCTTTCCCACTGGAATCAATTATATTTATAGGATTACATCCTAACTGCGCATACGGACTTATATCATAATACTTTTCCGCCAGCGGATCCATCGTATGAAACCTTTGCTCATCTTAGACTATCACAATAAAGAATAGGAGTCAATCCCAACGTCTTATAATTATTTTTGAAGCTATTATCGGTTTTATTTTTTACTTCTATTATTTTTATATAAACATCTCCTACTTGTCTATAGCTTTCTCTTTCGTCTGTATAAGAATAAGATGGTAAAAAAATAAACAAACTATCCGGTTCTTGTTTTTTATAATAAAAACCACAAAT
>JAVBLQ010000006.1:0-8107 GCA_031553435.1 Bacteroidales bacterium
AACTTAAATAGGGATAATATATCAGAAGTGTAAACCTATTTAGCGATAGTGTAAACCGAATTAGTTATTGTATATTTTAGTTGTAAACTTAAACAGTTAAACCTTCCTATATCTGTCAACCTTTTTCAGTGAAAGACAATCCAAATGATAGTTTCTGCGTCTTTATAGAAATCTGCGCTTAATTTTATCTTTTATATTCGATAAAATATACATCTTTTTGTCCTTTATATTCGATAAAATATACTTATATTTGTCCTTTATATTCGATAAAACATGGTCAGTAAAGATTTAATTAAGCTATTGATAGTTGAATATCAGCGAGAAGTAGCGAATATTCACTTGATTAATCGCGACTACAAAATGGAGGAGTCGCTAAATTACGTCTTCGTAGGATTACGGCGCGCAGGGAAATCATATTTGATGTTCAGACAGATACAGGAACTATTAAAAGCTAGACATACTATAGATGAAATGCTGTATTTCAATTTTGAGGACGATAGGTTGGCAAGTTTAGAAACTCCTGATTTGGACTTGATAAAGATTTGTTACGAGGAAATGTATGACAGCAAACCATTCTTCTTTCTCGATGAAATACAAATTGTGCCGGGTTGGGAAAAATTTGCCCGCCGTTTGGCTGACCAAGGTTACCGTGTTTACATAACCGGAAGTAATGCTAAAATGTTAAGTAGTGAAATCGCCACCACACTTGGAGGTAGGTACATGATGCAAAACGTTTATCCGTTTTCGTTCAAAGAATTTCTTTCTGCCGCGGGAATTGATACTAACAACAAGAATTTCATTTTCCAATTTCGCATCGAAATAAACAAAGCATTTGAAACTTATTTTCGTTTTGGAGGATTGCCCGAAACCCTAAAAGTAGAAAATAAACGGGAGTGGTTGAGCAATTTATATCAAAAGGTTTTTTTCGGCGATTTAATCTCTCGCTATCAAATCCGCAATGACTTTGCTTTGCGTGTACTTATACGTAAGTTGGCGGAAAGCGTGAAGCAACCATCTTCATTCAATCGATTGGCAAATGTGATTTCAGCTTCAGGAAAAAAAATCACTACAGATACGGTTATTGATTATTTAGGCTACTTGAAAGAATCGTGGCTTATATTCCCTATTGAGAATTTTCTCACCAAATTGGCTGATAAAGAAGTGAATAAAAAATATTACTTTGTAGATAACGGAATTCTAAACTTATTTCTACTTGATCCGCAGACTTTCTTGTTAGAAAATTTGGTTGCCATTCAACTGCGACGTTTATATGGTGATGAGGTTTATTTTTATAACAGCGGTGTAGAAGTAGACTTTTATGTACCTGAAGTCCGATTAGCAGTACAGGCTTGTTATAGTTTAAACGATACAGAAACACGTACCCGGGAAGTGAACGCTTTATTACAGTTCGCCAAACGTGTGGAAATAAAAAGAATGCTTATCATATCCAAAGACGAAGAAGATACAGTGCTGGAAAATGGAGTAGAAATTGAAGTCATACCGATTTGGAAGTGGCTATTGTTTCCTCAATTTAAGACAAGATAAAAACACGTACGGCGCTTCTACTCCAATCTAGATAAACTCATAGCAATTATTGAACATACTACCATGAATCGTAGTGTCCGCTAATGATATTATCACCTTAGCTATCTCCGCACACGCCTCTGCATCCGCCAAGGCATGATGATGGTGTGTCAAGTCAAACCCAACATGCGCCGCCACGGTATGCAATTTATGATCCTCTAAATTAGGAAATGCTTTTCTTGCTGCTCGACAAGTACAATAAAATTGATAATCCGGATAATCCATTTGATAAACTCTGAAAACAGCTTTCAGACATCCTTCATCAAAGGGGCTGTTGTGGGCAACAAGGGGTAAACCTCTGATCTTTTCTTCAATCTGTGCCCAAACTTCAGGAAAAACCGGCGCAGAATCGGTATACTCGCAAGTTAAACCATGTACTTGCGTGTTCCAGTAATTATAATAATTGGGTTCGGGACAAATCAGGGAGTAAAATTTATCGGCGACTTCACCATCTTTTACAATGACAATTCCTATGCTGCAAACACTTCCCCGTTCGCTATTGGCGGTTTCAAAATCAATGGCTACAAAGTTTGTTATCATAAATATTCTCTATCACTTTTTCCAATATAGCCTGTTTATGCGAAACATCACCATTTTTCCATCATGCAAACATCAAATGGCAGATGTTCAAATGTTTTTATAGCAAACTCCACATACCCTTGTTTAGTGTACCAGTTTTTCAGTACAATATTTGAATTGATAAGCCCGATGGAAATACGCTTTCCGCCGAGCTCCAATATTCTGTTTGTGGCAAAATCCATCAGCCTTTTTCCAATACCCGAATGCCTGTAAGTGGGAATAACGGCCAATTTCTCGATATAGAATGTATCTGTTTCTCCCAATGATTTCTCAATAGCAATAAATCCGATAATTTTGTTTGTATCTTCCCAAACATAAAATTCTCTATTATCGGTCAATTGCGTTTTCAATGCATCGCTTGTTATAAAAGCATTGTTGGTAGGACTATTTTCCTTTGTCAAACCGAATTCATTCGCCACTGTAGCAAAGGATTCATTCAGCAGCTTTGCCAATTCACTAAAATCATCTTGCAGGTCAACTTTTCTAATCATATTTTCTTTCAAGTCTTTTTTAATTTATTTATGACTCCTACTCTTATGGTACAAAATTAACAAATTAAGACTCAACTTACAAACGAAAAAACAATTCTTAATTCTCCATTTTTCATTCTTAATTCTCAAAAAATAATTATCTTTGCGCGACATATCAATAAAGAATATAGATTTATGAAAATTCTGGAAAGACAAGTTGCAGAAAAACTGCTTAAAATCAAGGCTATCAAACTTCAACCGGCGAATCCTTTCACTTGGGCTTCAGGCTGGAAATCCCCCATATATTGCGACAACAGGAAAACGCTTTCTTATCCTCATGTACGCAGTTATATCAAAGTAGAATTGGCGCGTCTGATACTCGAGAAATTCGAAGGTGTGGATGCTATTGCAGGGGTAGCTACCGGAGCCATTGCTCAAGGTGCATTGGTAGCTGATCTGTTAGGATTACCATTTGTATATGTTCGTTCTACTCCGAAAGATCACGGACTTGAAAACCTGATCGAAGGTGAATTGAAACCCGGATCCAAAGTGGTAGTTATAGAAGACCTTATTTCAACCGGAGGAAGTAGTTTGAAAGCTGTAGAAGCTATCCGCAATGACGGATCGGATGTGATCGGAATGATCGCTATCTTTACGTACGGATTCCCTGTTGCCGAAAAGAAATTCAAAGAAGCAAAAGTAAACCTGATTACACTGTCAAATTATGATATTGTATTGGAAGAAGCTTTAAAAATCGATTATATCGACGAATCAGAAATCAAGACATTGCAAACCTGGCGGAAAGATCCGGCCAACTGGAAAGGATAACTTATGACTGAATTTGTTAGCGATATCAAAACGATTCCTTACAACAAGGAACGTATATTTAATGTATTGTCTGATCTTTCCAATCTTGAACGGGTAAAAGATAAAATCCCACAGGATAAAATAAGTGATTTTTCTTTTGATACCGATTCCTGCAGTTTTTCTGTAAGCCCGGTAGGAAACATCAAATTTTCCATTATTGAAAGAGAACCCTGTGACACAATCAAGTTTGCAGCAGACCAATCTCCGGTAGAGGTATTGATGTGGATCCAATTAAAAGAAACCGGTCCGGAAGAAACAAAAATGAAACTAACGGTAAAAGCTCAGTTGAATCCTTTCATCAAACCTATGGTTTCAAAACCCTTACAGGATGGGGTTAATAAAATTGCCGATGTCTTGGCAAATGTTCCTTATTAATCAATTTTACGGATGGCTAAACTCTGGGAAAAAAATACAAAGGTAGACCGGGAAATAGAAAAATTTACGGTAGGAAAAGACCGGGAAATGGATCTTTATCTGGCAAAATCTGACGTTTTAGGTTCCATGGCCCATATTTCCATGCTCGAAAGTATTGGTTTGCTTTCTGCTGATGAATTACAACAATTACTGGCTGAACTGAAGCAAATATACGCATTGGCCGACAGTGGAAATTTCATCATCGAAGATGGGGTTGAAGACGTACATTCCCAGGTGGAACTGATGTTAACCAATCGCTTAGGTGACGTTGGTAAGAAAATCCACAGTGGCCGTTCCCGGAATGACCAGGTGCTGTTAGACCTGAAACTTTTCACCAGAGACCGGATACGGGAAATTGTACAACAAGCTTCCGGGTTGATTGACATCCTGATCGTTCAAAGCGAACAATACAAAGAAGTGCTGATGCCGGGTTATACGCACCTGCAAATCGCTATGCCGTCATCCTTCGGCTTATGGTTCGGCGCCTATGCGGAAAGTCTGGCGGACGATCTGCAATTACTTCTTTCTGCTTACAGAATCTGCAACCGGAATCCTTTAGGATCAGCCGCCGGTTATGGTTCTTCTTTCCCCCTCAACCGACAAATGACTACTGATTTATTGGGTTTTGACTCTATGAATTACAATGTGGTATATGCACAAATGGGCCGGGGAAAAATGGAACGTACGGTAGCCTTTGCTTTAGCCGGTATAGCTGCCACACTTTCTAAATTGGCATACGATTCCTGTATGTTTAACAGTCAGAATTTTGGATTTATCAAACTCCCCGATGAGTTTACCACCGGCTCCAGTATCATGCCACACAAGAAAAATCCGGATGTTTTCGAATTATCCCGTGCCAAATGCAACAAGATACAAGGACTGCCACAACAGATTACTTTGATCACAAACAATTTGCCTTCCGGTTATTTCCGTGATTTACAAATTATCAAAGAAGTCTTTTTACCTGCTTTTGATGAATTATCCGATTGTATCCGCATGATTTCCTTGATGATGCAAGAAGTGAAGGTCAATAAGTCTATTCTGGAAGATGACAAGTATTCCTTGATTTTCAGTGTGGAAGAAGTCAACCGATTAGTATTGGAGGGAGTTCCTTTCCGTGATGCTTATAAACAGGTTGGTCTGGACATTGAAGCAGGAAAATTCACCCCGGAAAAACAAGTAACTCATACACATGAGGGCAGCATCGGCAATCTTTGCAATGATAAAATACTGGCTCTGAAACAAAAAGTCATTGCAGAATTTAACTTCAATCAAATAGACGAAGCCATTCAAAATTTACTTGCCTGATAAAATAAGTATTTATTTTCTTCGTTGATTACTGTATGAAACGCATTGTATTCATAGGTTTGTTTTTATGCTTTTTTCTTTCCTGTACCAGAGAAGAATTTTCACAAATTCCATATGCCCCGGTGAGATTGGATATTGATTTAAATTTTGAAGATAAGATATTGATTGCAGAAACCGGATATAAAACTTTCGTAACTCCCAGGACAGAAGCCGAACGGGGCATGTTGGGATATGGAGGCCTCATCGTTTGTCATGGTTTATTGGAGAACAGTAATAGCTATAACCTATGGGCATTTGATCTTGCCTGTCCGGTAGAAGCTCAAAAAAACATCCGGATAGTTCCTGATGATCCTAAAAATTCAGGCGCTGCCATTCATGCCAAATGTCCCACATGTGGAGCAGTATTTGAAATAACCGCCGGAGGGGTTGCAGTCTCCGGCAGTAAATATAATCTGACCCGATACTCAATCAGTTCTTTAGGGAACAATCGATTTCGCGTAACAAACTGATTTTTATTTCGAGTTATCCATTTTCCATTTTCCGTCAACCAATATATATTTGGAAGAAGGATCCTGAACATCACCATTCTTATAAGTAACGGAAACTTTTACAACTGCACTTTGTCCGTCTTCACTAATATCTTCCGATACAATCTTCACATCCTGAATACCGCCTTTGCGATCAACTTCCTCCTGGATTTTTTTAGTAAATGCCTGGGTAATCTGATCCAACTCATCCGGAGTTGTTTCCGGATCCAATTCTGAATTTTCATACCAAAGTTTCACCGCTTTTTCATAATCACCACTTTTAATCTTCTTCCAGATAGACATTTCAATCTCCGCAGGTGATTGTTTTCCTCCACCACAAGCTACCAACACCGATGTCAGTGTTATCAGTAAAAACACTTGGAATACTCTTAAATTTTTCATAACAATTCATTTAAATTAATAACTCGGTAAAAATATTTTGCTTCTATCAGTTGGATTTCATCCGGCTATTTCTCGCAATAACATAATCCAAATAAATTTAGTAGCATCTACCTATTGCTTAACAAAATAGTTTAATATTTATATACAAGCATCAACTGTTTATTGACATAAATATCCGACGGAAAAATATATGTACCGGAAAACATGGCAAAATTCCGGACTTCACTTCTTTTACTCATAGTAATATCGTAGCCTCCTGAAAGATACGACCGCCAAATCAACTCTGAACAATACATTTCAGTAGAATCATTCAGATCATAATCATGGTCGAATAATATTCCGGATTCATATTTTTTCGAAGCATACCGGGCTGCATAAACAGCGCAAGAATCAAAAGTTTGCAAACGAGCAACAGCTCCCTGTTCTGCCCGATCGGGAGAGAAAAACTGTTCGGGAGATTCCATTTTAATTTTATCGACAGTTTCTCCGGCATCTCTTTCTCCCGGGACTACATGAACAATCATAAAGACAGAATCAAATTTTACAACAATGCCCACATGACTGTATATACCCAAAGTATCAAGACTTAAGACTGCTCTTGATTTAGTTCCGTTTCCTCTTCTAAAAACAACGTCTCCCTCCTCCCAGTTGTTCATAGAAAAATCAAATTCAGGTTTTTGTTCTGAACAAGCAATAAAAGAAAAGACGAGTATGATTAAAACTTTCGTTTTTTCCTGGTAGCCATTCCAAAGGATTGACAAGAGATTTATTCTAATTTTAGCTAAAAAGTATAACAAATTATTTCAAAAAAATTAGTTATTTTCTCGCAATAACATAATCCAAATAAATTTGGTTTCTGTCTTTTGCCTATCGAAAATGTTCGATTTTTACACGGTATAAATATAAGTATTATTCTTTAGAATAAAAAACCATCAATAATCTTTGCAAAATTCAAATTTTTCTTTACCTTTGCAACCGCAAAACGCGAAAGTAGCTCAGTTGGTAGAGCATAACCTTGCCAAGGTTAGGGTCGCGGGTTCGAGTCCCGTCTTTCGCTCTCTCTTTTTCATAAATGGTCTATGGCCGCCCGGATGGTGGAATGGTAGACACGCAAGACTTAAAATCTTGTGACCATTACGGTTGTGCGGGTTCAAGTCCCGCTCCGGGTACTAAGGGGGACTTTTTGATATTTCTATCAGAAAGTCCTCTTTTTTTATCCTCACAACTCATTGATATTTCAGAATTTACAATAAAAAACTGATTGACTGTAAGAGGTTCAATATGCTTATTTCTTTATTAAAAATGGCCCGCAGATGTTTTGTTGGCAATCTTTGTAAGCAGGTCGCAGACCTGAATTTAATCGGTTCGCTTTAGGATATAAGGAGGAAAGGAAAGCATTTGCCCGCTACCGGGAGACTGATGAGGAAAGGAAACAAGGTCTTGTAAAACTTTTGAAATAATATATTTGATATTATGTAATAAATTTATTACTTTTGCAAATGGAAATACATGAAGATGTTGTAAGAAAAATTATCTTTACAGATGAATTTATATGCTATTATGATAGTTTGAATATCAAAGTGCAAGACAAGTATTCTTATGCTATCCAAATTATCAGAACACAAAAAATTGTAAGTGAGAAATTTGTAAAGAAGATTCAAAATACGGAATTTAATGAAGTTCAATGAAGAAAAATTAGCAAAAATGAAGACTGCCGATGAACATTTTGATGAATGTTATGGCAAACTTGGCACTCCTGAACGAATTGACTTTGAAGCCAAAGCCAAAGCATGGTATTATGCCGAAATATTAAGGGATGCCCGGAAGAAAGAAAAGATTACCCAAAAGGAACTTGCCGAAAAAATCGGTAAGAAAAGGGAATATATTGCATTGTTGGAACAAGGTAAAACCGATATGCAATTATCTACTTTCCTACGAATATCACAAGCGTTAGGC
>JAVBLQ010000134.1:0-9807 GCA_031553435.1 Bacteroidales bacterium
GGTCAAGATAGGAGGCGCAGCAGGTGATACTCCTTATGACCAGGCAATATTGGAACTGGAAAGTGCAGCCAAAGGCTTGCGTTTACCACAATTGACAACAGCACAACGCAATGCTCTGGTTACAACCAATGCAACCAAAGCTAAAGGTCTGATGATCTTTAATACAGAAACCGGGTGTATTGAAACATATAACGGTGCTTGGTTTGCCCTTTGCGATAATACCGTAAAAGTAACAGATTGTACCAAAACCAAGGCATTCACCATTGATGGAGATGGAGGTTCAATGGTAGATGGTGTAATTGTCACTTACAAAATCGACCCGACTATCAATCCCAGTGCAACATATACCTGGTCTGTAACAGGAGCCAACAATGTATTTGTCGGATCAACTACCGGTACGGAAGTTTCTGTTAAATGGAAATCTGCTGGAGTTTTAACTGCTAAACCTTATGGATGTACAACCAGTGCAACAGTATCTGTAACAGGTATTCAAGCCTGTACACCGACAGCAGTACCTACATTTAAATATCAGGCAAAGAATCCATATATAAACGGAGTTTATACTTATGAAATTAATCCGGTTACCGGAGCAACTGAATATGTTTGGACTGTAACCAATGGGACTATTACAGAAGGCCAAGGTACTGCTCGGATAAGAGTGTTGTTTGGATCAACAGGAGCTGCTAGTGTAAAAGTAAAAGTAACTTTAGGGGATTGTATCTTGAATGATGCAGTAGCTACAGTAAACCCTGTAATTAATGATAGAACTAATTATACAACAGCGACAACGATTCCTAATATAACTATTGCATCTGTCACTTCTACCCAATTTGCAAATTATGATTATTCAAAAGATAAAGGAACAGTAACAGATGCAGATGGTAATATTTATACAGTAAAAGAATATTATAAATGGCAATATAATGGTGTTACTGGGGGATATGATAAAGTCCATCGCCAAATTTGGATGACTCAAAATCTTGCTACTTATGTTACAGGAGTTCGAATGAATATAGGAGGGAATGGAAGTGGAAATGATTACAACAACGGATATATCCCTACAGGAAAATTATCTACTCTACCTCAAGCAATGAGAGATAGCGCTAAAATTTTTGGATTTTTATATAATAAAATTATGGTAATGGATAATGCAGAAGGAAATAATCCAAAAACGGATCCATCTTCTTCAAGGGTTCGAGGTATTTGCCCTTCAGGATGGTCTTTGCCTAGTGATCGTGATTGGACAGACTTTGAATGGCTATTGACTCGAAGAGATATACTTGAACCTCAATATATTCAAGTTGGAACTGGAGCTACACCAACAGATTATTCCTTGTGGACAAGTACATGGGAAACAAATGAAATTACAGGATCTCGTAATCCAGATCTTGGGACAGCAGGCAATCCGACAGCTATAGGTTTGGCAACAAGTATGAAATTGAATAGAAATTATTCTACATACAATTCAGCTAGAAATCCAGCAACTATTAATCCTTATAGTAATGTAAACTATACGCAAAAAAATTCCACAGAATTTAATTGGGTTATGAGTGGCTATTATACTACTAGATATGAGGGAGTTGGATGGGGTGCTTCATTGTGGACAAGTTCTGATAAATCAGCTACTACATCTTGGGTGAGAAATTTGAACTATACTGTTATAGGTATATATAGAGAAGTTGCTCCATCAAATTATTACGTACCTGTTCGTTGTGTAAAAAAACCATAATAAAATTATTCCTGTTGCGAAACAGGTTCAAAGGCATGCCAACGCAGACAATTCCACACCCGCAAGATTCTTTTTTTATTCCTTTTAACACGATCAGAGTTGCGGAGTGCCTGGGAGAGGCCATTAGGGGGCCGCTCTGCGTTGGAACCTTTGACAAGTAATTGAAAATGGAAAGTGGAAAATTGAAAATGAGGCTTGCGCACGAAATCGTTTTCAATTTTCCACTTTTCGTTTATAATGGTTGCTTTTTGAACCAATAATAATTTTTATTTTACATTGACAATAGAAGAAGTTTCAATGCCAAGCTCTGCCGCAGATGCCCAAGCTTTGTTGTTGATTTCCGACTTAGCCACCAATTTGAAATAGCGTGCTTTGGGTTTAGAGGCAATCTTCACATTTTGAGGAGCGCTTGTGTTGATAAATTGACCGGTAGCCGCAGGAGCTTCCCATTTTTCAGGGTCATTGCTGAAATAAATCTCATAGTTTTTTATTCTGCCGTTTTCTCCGTTTCCTCTGCCTTGATAAATAAATGCTTCGATTTGATAGGTTTGAGCCATGTCCACAACAATTTCATGAGGATGTTTGGGTTCTCCGTCTCCCCAACGTGTATGCCAATGTGTTTCGGGTTTAGCATCGATAGCGTTAAAGGCTTCTTCTCCAGATGCCTGACTTGAATAACTGATCACTTTCCATTTTGATTTATCCACAAAAAGATTCATATCGGCTATTGTTTTCATACTGTTGGCATAGCCGGAGGCTTTGCAGTAAGTTTCTATATGTCCGCCATTTTTGAAATCGAAAGCATCATTGTAAGGCTGATATTTTCCCCGATTGATGCTATAATAAATTTCAGCGTTGGGAGTGATGGTCGAAAGACTCACTTTACCATTAGCTGCATCTCTATTTATTATAACGGAAGAGCACATCGGATTTCCTATTCTGCCTTTTTCGGAAAGCTGTTCGTTGCTATGTGAAGAAGCAACCGGAAGAATAATAAAATTGAAAATAGTAGTTTTAGCCCTTAGCTCATATTTTTCCAAAGGATCTTGTCCGCAACTCGCATTACCCAAAGGTCTTTGACGGGCATCTAAATTGACCACAGTATTTTTTCTTAATGTAACCTGGTAAGGATGTTTGATACGATTATTTCCGGGAAAGAAGTCTTCAGAACGGAAATGCAAGGCGCTGGCTGCCATTGTTTCAGGAGCGATAAACATCAATCCGCTTCCCTTGTTGTCAGAAAGAGTCATCCAACGAACATCTTCTTTACTACACATTTCCTGTGGCAATACATAGTCAACCCATTGAGCCGACACTGTGCTGTTGAAGACACTTACAAACTCGGATTCTTTCCGGTCAGGATAACTTTCTGAGGGACCGCGTCCGTACCATGTGATATTTTCGAAATCTTCCGGCATTTCAAGTGTGTAGCCGATTCGCGGGAGTATTGCATCTTTTATGGCAGGATCAATTAAACTATTGATCAGAATTGTCCCATCGTTCAATACTTTGAATGACATTTGAGTTGTAAACGCTGTTGCTCCTTTATTGGTATATTCGTTGGTAATTGCAAGATCAACTACATTTTTCTTTCCTGATTTTGTTATGTTCCAGTTTCCGGCTTTGAGAGATAAATCTTTTAATCCCATAGCATTCCATGAGGCTGTCTGAGTTTTGTCATTTTCTGTCATGGCCCTGAATACGTTCAGTTTCAATGCTTCTGTAATGAGCGTTTTACCATTTAGAATATACTTAGACAAACAACCGGAAGTTTTAGAAAATTCTATAGAAAAATGATCTCCTGTTACAATAATGCTTGCTGCATTTTCTTCGACTGCTAAATTGCCCGCTTCGGGTATTTGAAGCATTGGCTTAGGAGATTCTTTCAGCTTAATTTGCTCACAGGCAACTTCGTATCCGGATTTCTGCCACCAAGTATCTTCTTTTTGTTTTACACTGAACCGGACGAAATATTCCGCACCGGAAACACTTTTTTCAGGAAGACCTTCAATCCTGATTTCAGTTGTTTGTTGAGGTTCAATCGTAAGTCCGGATATTTGTTGACTTGAAAGCAACTTGCCATCTTCATAAATATCATATGAAACAGCCAGATCATCAATTCCCGTATGAAAACGTTTGTTAGTAATGACAACTGTTTTCAAATCATCTTTAATGGTAAAATCAAGCGGTTGATAAACTTTTTTTACATTGAAGCTTTTGGCCGATAATTTGCGATCTCCGAAAATAACACCATTTGTACAAAAACTATTATCATTCGGATGATCTCCAAAATCTCCTCCATAAGCCATATAATTTCCTGAACCCGATGGAATTGGCATTTGAATACTCTGATCTACCCAATCCCAGATAAACTGTCCCATCAGAGCCGGATATTTTTCATATAAATCATAATATTCACGCATGTTGCCGATTGCATTTCCCATAGCATGATTGTTTTCACACTGAACATGCGGTTTCACGGATTGACCTTTGCTAAACTGATCCAATCGTTCTTTTCCGATATTTTGTATATGATCTATACTTCCATACATGGTACTTGAGATATCACAATAATCGCTATTTCCTTCATAATGAGTAGGACGAGAAATATCAAGCGCTTTGATGGCTTTGGCTGCATAATCAAAATTAATCCCGTTGCCGGATTCGTTACCCAAAGACCATATAATGATAGATGGATGGTTTTTGAAACGTTTCACCATATTTTCGCATCTTTCTACCATAGAAGTCTTGAAACGGGGTTCACTTGAAAGCGACATATTCCCATGACATTCTACATTGGCTTCGGCTAATACATACAAGCCGTATTTGTCGCAAAGATCATAGAAATACGGGTTATTGGGATAGTGAGATGTACGTACCGCATTTATATTCAGGGATTTCATCAATTTGATATCCATTTCCATTTCATCTTTGGAAACAGTCCGTCCGTTTATAGAACTATGGTCATGACGATTGACTCCCTTGATAATGATAGGTTTGCCATTGACAAGAAAATTCCCGTTTTTGGCTAAACCAACTTCCTTGAATCCAACTTTGGCACTCCTTACATCAATCGTATTATTCCCATTTTGCAATGTAATAACAAGATCGTATAAATAAGGTGTTTCTGCAGTCCATTTATTCGGGTTAGTCACATTCATCTGCAAAGTTGATTTGCCGATTGTCGGATTAGATATTGTTTTTTCTGCTATTACAGTATTTTTATCCATTATTTTGGTAACAAGGGTTGATTTTGGTAAAACCTTGCCGGTCAATTCAATATCCAGATCTACTTTGGCGTTTGAATAATTATCATCTAAATCTGTTTTGAAAAAGAAATCCCGTATTTGAGTTTTGGGCGCCGACCAGATGAATACATCCCGGTGAATGCCGCTGAAACGCCAGAAATCCTGACATTCAAGATAAGAACCGTCTGTGAAGCGGTAAACTTCGGCAGCAATTACATTTGTTCCTGATTTTATATAAGGAGTAATATTGAATTCAGCCGGAAGATAACTGTCTTCCGAATAACCAACATAATTGCCATTGATCCAAAGATAGAATCCGGCTTCCACTCCATTAAATCTGACAAAGACATCGCGTTTGTCCCAGTTGGAGGGAATTGTAAAATCTCTGCGGTAACTTCCTACCGGATTTGGCATTTGATAATAAGTATAATCAGATGGCCGGGATTGGATTACATCCGGCCATTGATCCCCACTGCCAAATTCATATCGAAAATTAACGTAGAGAGGCGGATCCCAAGCTTTGCCTCTTCTCACTCCTTCCAATTGCCAGGTGGCAGGTACTGTAATATTTTCCCATGTGCTGACATCAAAATCAGGTTTGAAAAAATCTTTCGGGCGATTATCAGGTCCCGGCACCCAATTAAATTTCCATATACCATTTAAAGACATGTAATAAGGAGATGTTTCGATCACTGACGTTTGAGCTTCTTGTGCCGTTGCAAACGGAATAGAAATAGTATACGCCGGTTCTCTGTTTACCTGGTTTATCTTCAGGTTATTCCACTCTTCCGTTTTATCAGGTTTTTCACCAAAAGCAGAAAAAGAACAAATAAATAAGATTAACGGAACTAGATGCGAACAAATGTTCGGGGAAAAGGTGTTTTTCATGTTATTCTAATTGTGTTATTTCCAAAGATACAAAATAAATTAAAAATACAATTTTATAAAAATTTAAATGCATCAAAAGATAACATGAATAAAGATTTTTCAAATTTTCAACGCAAAAAAAAGAAGCTGCCTTTTTGAGACAACTTCTTTTTTATCGAAAATAATATTATTTGTTTCTTACTTCGCGAAAGAAACAGCCCTGGTTTCTCTGATCACAGTGATTTTAACCTGTCCGGGATAAGTCATTTCATCCTGAATCTTTTTGGCTATTTCGTTAGATAGATTTTCTGTTTGTACATCATCTATCTTATCAGCACCAACAATTACACGAAGTTCCCGTCCTGCCTGTATGGCATAAGTTTTAACCACGCCAGGGTAGGAGAGAGCCAACTGTTCCAAATCATTGAGGCGTTTGATATACGCTTCTACAATTTCCCTGCGGGCGCCTGGTCTGGCTCCGGAAATTGCATCACAAACCTGAACAATGGGAGCCAACAAACTTGTCATTTCAACCTCGTCATGGTGAGACCCGATTGCATTACATATATCAGCTTTTTCTTTATATTTTTCAGCTAATTTCATTCCGAGAATGGCATGAGGTAATTCCGGCTCATCATCAGGCACTTTACCTATATCGTGTAAAAGACCGGCCCTTTTCGCTTTTTTCGGATTTAATCCCAGTTCGGATGCCATTACAGCGCAAAGATTGGCAGTTTCTCTGGCATGTTGCAACAGATTCTGTCCGTAAGAAGAACGGTATTTCATTTTTCCGATCAAACGGATTAGTTCGGGATGTAAACCATGGATACCCAAATCAATGGTAGTACGTTTACCTGTTTCAATTATTTCTTCTTCCAATTGTTTGCGGACTTTTGTCACAATCTCTTCGATACGCGCCGGATGGATACGCCCATCCTGTACCAATTGATGGAGAGCCAATCTGGCAACTTCCCTTCTGACCGGATCAAAACCTGAAAGAACTATTGCTTCCGGAGTATCGTCAACTACAATTTCAATTCCCGTTGCAGCTTCAAGCGCCCGGATATTGCGTCCTTCCCGTCCGATAATTCTTCCTTTTATCTCGTCAGAATCAATATGGAATACAGTGATTGAATTTTCAATGGCAGTTTCGGTAGCAACTCGTTGTATGCTTTGCACAACGATTTTTTTAGCTTCTTTATTAGCTGTCATTTTAGATTCTTCAATAATCTCATTGATGTAAGAAGTAGCCTGGATCTTTGCTTCATCTTTCAAAGATTCTACCAAACGATCTTTGGCTTGTTCTGCTGATAATCCGGAGATGGCTTCCAGTCTCTCAACTTCTTGCCGGTGTAGCTTGTCCAGTTCCTGTTTTTTTCTCTCAACTGCTTCAAGTTGGGCTTCCAGATTTTCACGTGTAGAATCGGTTTCCGTTTTTTTCTTTTGAACCTCTTCTTGCTTTTGGTTGATAATTATTTCCCGTTGTTTCAGCTTTGCCTCCTGAGATTGTATTTTTGAATTACGGGCATTTACCTGTTTTTCCAAATCGGATTTCAGACTGAAAAACTTCTCTTTTACTTCCAGTAATTTATTGTTTTTAATTGTCTCTGCTTCTTTCTTCGCATCTTCAATTATTTGATTTGCCCTCGATTTAAGGAGAGTTTGGGATATCACCCAGCTTATGATTCCTCCCAATATCAGGCAAACTACAGATATGATTATTATTTGTGCCATATTATTATAGAATTTATTAAAAAAACATATTTATTAATTGTTTAAAAATTAATATTTAACTCTGAAAATCAGTGAATTACAAATTAAACCTTAAACTATACAAAAAAGCACTGTCATTATAAAAAAAATTATAATGCAGTGCGTAATATATTAAAATAGAACTATAAACTACTTGGATCTTATGTATTCATCAAGTTCCAAACTTAATTTTTCCAGTTTTTCATATACAGGAGATACATCTTCCAACTCATCATGTTTAAGGTTAGACAAAGAAAGTTGAAATGCTACCATTGCCAATAAATCTTTTAATTCTAACTCCGGACCGGAAAAAGTCCGCCTGTATTGAAGTATTTTATCGTTTATCTGCCTTGCGGCTTTCCTTGCCAAAGCCTCTTCGGTCCTTTTGCAACGAAGACGATAATGTTTGTCTGCAATATTTAATTGTATTATAAATTCATCGTTCATACATCTTTCATTTTATTCATTTAGTAATGAGATGCATTTGTCGACTTCCCGCACCAATTTTGACAACCGTTGTTTTGCATTTTTTATTTCTCCTTGTTTGATAGAAACAACCCGTGCAATTTTCAGGTTATCATATTTAGCATTTAACGCCTTGATTTCATCTAATGCAGCCTCTAATTCAGTCGACTTCTCCGAAAGTTGACTTTCTAATTGAGCATTTTTAGATCTCAGGGTATCACACATATACATCAAATGTCTTACCCTGGATTCAAAAATATCAAGCATTTTTATTTGATCATCGGTCATTTTTCTGCCAATTTCTTGGCAAAAATAGTGAATACTTTATGACTTTGCAAATATTTAAAATAAAAAAAGCTGCCTCAAATAATTTTGAACCAGCCTTTTGAAATTTTTACTCAAATTTTTGAATAGATGAGTTACAATAGCTTTACAAAAACATCAAGCTCATTTTTCTCAAGCTCAACTTTTCCCTCTCTTGCTAACCATCCTAAAGCAGCGTATAAGTCTTTTTCTGCTAATTTAGTTGCTTTCTTCAAATCTTTGAGGTTGACCCCCTCTTTGCCGTTTAATGTATTCCAAACATTTCCGGCATTAATACCGATCATTTCAGTCATCTTTATATTATTTTGATTAGATAGATAAACTAAAGGAACCTACTTCTGTATCTACTTGACGCCACAAAAATATAGCTTTTTTGACAAATAAATCTAAAAAAAAAGATTTTAACATAAATTTGACATAAAATTTAGATAATTATATTTTTGAAATAAACGAGAAAATCATGTCTGCATCAGCATGTTCTATCAATAGACATTTTGTATATTCTACTATTTCTATTAAATCATTTTCACATGAAAAGGCATTCCGGAGCGAATGGACACCAGATTGATCAGATCAACCACGGTGTTGATTTCATATAAATCCATTTCCCGTAAAATTCTTCGGCATAGAGATTCGGGGGAAGGTCTGTGTCTGTTTGGGTCTTTTCCCATTGACTTATATGCATCTCTTGTTGTTTTTATGTTCTCTCTCTTATTTACATTACTTAATTGATAAGTTTTTTTAATTCATTCGCTTCCAAACTGATCTTTTCCCACAATATTTTGTCAGAAAAAGTGTTTGTTATATTACATTCTATACATGCAAAATAAAATTCAGGACAATATTTCAGGATCTCATCGGAAATCTGTATATCTAACATTATTTTGAAATATTTTTTAATGATGAGCAAAAATACAATATATAATTAAAAATGTCGTTTTACTATAAACTAAATAATAAAAGCCTATGGATAAAATTTATACACCAGACTCTTTAAATAGATATAAGACTACAAAAAGAAAGGATGATTATCAGATGCTGGCTCCAAGCAAACAAACTGTAAATTTGATTCTCCAGTTTGCCAATGTTTATCATGTGGAGAAAAAAATACCGGCAAAATTGTCTGAAATGATTCTGAATTAAAATTAAATTTCCAGACTCATTTGCAATCAAAGTGATGAATATTCTACACCGGGAAAGAACTTTCGAATTTTTTTGATTTTTTTTCTTGTTGTAAAACGTTGATTTATTGTTCTTTGTTTTTTTAAGTAAAAAAAATTAATAAAAACTTTGGTAAAATATTTGGAAGTAAAGGAATAAGTATTACCTTTGCATCCGCTTTCAGGGGGAAGCGCGTTAGACAAAAGATGATTTGATATTGGGATTTGGTTTCGAGGTTTTGAAGTTTATAATCCTATTTCT
>JAVBLQ010000068.1:0-7317 GCA_031553435.1 Bacteroidales bacterium
CAGTCCGGAAAAACAAACCCAATGCATTGCGTATAGCCTGGATAAAGGTCGCACCTGGACAAAATATTCCAATAATCCAGTCATTGATTCGAAAGCGAAATGGAACAGCCAGGATACACGCGATCCGAAAGTATTTTGGTATAAACTAGGAAAGCATTGGGTACTTGTATTAAACGAGCGCGACGGACATTCTATTTATACATCTCCAAACCTGAAAGATTGGAATTACGAAAGTCATATCACCGGATTCTGGGAGTGTCCCGAACTTTTCGAACTGCCTGTCGATGGCGACAAAAACAATACTCATTGGGTGATGTACGGAGCTTCCGGAACATACATGTTAGGTAAGTTCGATGGAAAAACATTTACACCCGAATCCGGAAAATATTATTACACTACAGGATCTATTTACGCAGCCCAGACTTATACCAACATACCTGATTCGGATGGCAGGCGTATTCAAATCGGGTGGGGGAGGATTTCTCATCCGGGAATGCCATTCAACGGAATGATGCTTTTACCCACGGAATTAACTCTTCAAAAAACAAAAGATGGAATCCGCTTATTCAACAATCCGGTAAAAGAAATTTATTCCATAATGGGAACCCCATCACAATGGAAGTCGCTTACTTCGGAACAAGCAAATGAGCAGCTAAAACAATTTTATTCAGCAGATTGCCTGAGGATTAAAACCACATTCAAACTATCTCATGCCACAGATGCAGGATTAAACTTATCCGGACAAAACATTATTAATTACGACATGAATGGCAACCGGATCAATGGAGTATTTTACTCACCGGAAGATATGACCAGCATGGAAATAACTGCCGATATCTTTATCGACAAAACATCCATTGAAGTATTTATCGACGGAGGAGCTTACTCTTACTCTATGGAACGAAAAGCTCATTCCGGCAACAATGAAGGATTCCATTTTTGGGGAAACAACATAGAAGTGAAATCACTGGAAATTTATCCGGTAAATTCTATCTGGAAATGAAAAATAAAAACTCAGAATGCTTGCAAAATATCATTTTTCAGATCTTCCACATCTTCCAATCCTACAGAAAGGCGTACTATATTGTCTGAGACTTCGACTTTCTCTTTCATTTCAGGAGATAATGTTCCGTAAATGGTAGATAATGGGTGAATTATCAAAGATTTGTTGTCGAATAAATTGGTTGAGCGACGAATAATTTTCAACTTGTTGATGAAAGAAAAACAGGCTTTCCTGTCAGCCAAAGCAAATGTAAGCATAGCTCCGGGATAGTCTCCGAACTGATCTTTGCTGACTTTATAAAAAATATTGTCTTCTAATCCCGGATAATTTACCTGCCTGACCAGAGGAAGTGTTTGCAAAAACTTAGCCAGTTCCAAACAGGTTGAGGCCGCTTTTTTGTATCTCAATTCCAATGTTTCCAGTCCGGTGGTTTGTTGACTTGCCGTTTGTGGAGCCATGCAAGCCCCTAAATTTCTAAAAATTTCTCCGCGCAACTTGACCTGAAAGGCTTTGTTGTCGAATTTTTGAGCCAGATCTTTCAATTTTTTTGAATGACTCCAGTCATAAGATCCATGATCGAGAATCAATCCTCCGATACTTGTTGCTCCTCCTGAAAGATATTTGGTGCTTGATACAACCTCAATATCAACTCCGAAATCTTTGGCTTTGAAAGTGCACCAGGGCATCAATGTCGTATCTATAATCAACGGAACTTTTTTAGACTTTGTAATGGCTGAGGTCGTTTTCAAATCAATCACCTCCATATTTGGATTGGTAATGATTTCGGCAAAAACTGCACAAGTATTTTCATCTATATTTTTCTCCAAATCCATTGGATCAAAAATATTACAAAATCTGACTTCAACGCCAAAAGCAGCTAATGTAAATTGGAAAAATGAAAAAGTATTTCCGAATAAATGACTGCTTGTCACAATATTGGCTCCGGCGTAGGCAATGGCAAAGAAAGTATTTGAAATAGCTGCCATCCCTGACGACAAAGCTGTGACAACCATTGCCTCACTGGCAATCTTTACCCTTTCTTCGAAATACTCCACTGTCGGATTTGAAACCCGTGTGTAAGTATGGAATGGAATTTTGCCTAAAAATGCTTCTTCCATTTCTTCCGCCGACTCAAATTCAAAAGCAGCAGTGTTGTAAACAGGCATGGATAGCGAACGATGAGCATCTCTTTTGGAGAAAGGAGTATGAAGAATGTTGGTGGTGATATTTTTTTTTGACATAGTTATTTAATTGAAAGTTGAAAATGGGAAGGCTTGTGTGCGACAAAATTTTAGTAAGCTTCGCGATACTTCCCTTCATCCTTATCTTCCAGAATATTCAGGTAACTATAATACCGGGACTGACTGATATAATGAGATTGTACAGCCTGAATAACCGCACATCCCGGTTCTTTCCGATGAGTACAATTATTGAACTTGCAATTTTTCGAAAAATTGAAAATTTCGGGGAAATAATGAGATATTTCGGCTTCATCCATATCAATGGTTCCGAATCCTTTGATTCCGGGAGTGTCAATGATGTATCCGCCTCCGGGAAGTTCCAACATTTCAGAAAAAGTGGTGGTATGCATTCCTTTATTATGATATTCGGAAATATCTCCGGTTTTTAAGTTGGCTCCGGGAATGAGTTTATTGATGATAGTCGATTTTCCTACCCCTGAATGTCCTGATAATAAAGTGATTTTCCCGGCCAGGGACTTTTTTAAGAATTCAATATCGATATCTTTTTTTGCAGACATTTGATGGCAGGTGTAGCCGATGGTCTCATATAAATGAATCAATCCGTTCAGATATTCCATATCTTGCTCATTATAACGGTCGATTTTATTAAAAATGAGTTTAACCGGAATTTGATAGGCCTCTGCAGTGGCCAGAAAACGATCGATAAAAGTAGTTGTTGTGATAGGAAAATTGACAGTAATGATCAAAAGTGCCTGATCCAGATTAGCAGCAATGATATGCGCCTGTTTGGAAAGGTTGGAAGAACGGCGGATAATATAATTTTTACGTTCTTCTATTTCTGTAATAACGGAAGCGCCATCGTTACTGATATCCACAACAACCCTGTCGCCGACAGTTATCGGATTGGTGCTTTTGATATCTTTCAAACGAAAAGTTCCTTTGATTTTGCATTCAAGATCTTGTCCGTCGTTCGTTTTTACCTGATACCAACTGCCGGTATTTTTGATGACTAAACCCCTCATATGAATTAAGAATTAAGAATTAAGAATTAGAAGACACAACGCATCATTCTTAATTCTTAATTATTTTATACGGTCATTATTTCTTTTTCCTTTGCAGCGAACAAATCATCTACTTTTTTAATGTATTTGTCATGAATTTTCTGGACGTTTGCTTCACTGTCTTTACCTACATCTTCGGAAACACCTTCTTTGGTTGCTTTCTTTATTTGTTCTACAGCATCCCGGCGGGCGTTACGAACACTGATTTTTGCGTTTTCAGCTTCCTGTTTGGATTGCTTAACCAATTGTTTACGACGTTCTTCCGTTAAAGGAGGAATTCCAAGCCGGATGATTTCACCATTGTTCTCAGGAGTAATGCCTACATCCGAATCCATGAGCGCTTTTTCAATCGGTCTCAACATATTTTTTTCCCAAGGCAAAACAGTAATTGTTTTAGCATCCGGAGTGTTGACGGAAGCAACATTAGCCAATGGAACCAGACTTCCATAATATTCAACTTTTACTCCATCCAGAATACGAACGTTGGCTTTTCCGGCACGAATGTGTGACAATGCCTCATCTAAAAAGGATACTGCGTGCAGCATTTTATCCTCAGCATCTTTTTCAATTTTTTTAATATCAACCATAGTGAGTTTTTTGTTATGGATTTCACTTAGTAAATTATCAATTATGAACCAATGTCCCGATTTTTTCTCCCGACATAACTTTTTTAAGATTACCCACGGTGTCCATATCGAAAACAATGATAGGAAGATTGTTTTCCTTACACATAGTGGTTGCCGTTAAATCCATTACTTTGAGTCCGCGATGATAGATCTCGTCGTAAGTGATTGTATCGAACTTAACAGCGCTGGGATCTTTTTCAGGATCGGCGGTGTAAATCCCATCTACGCGGGTTCCTTTCAACATAACATCGGCTTCTATTTCGATGCCTCTTAAAGCTGAAGCCGTATCTGTGGTAAAGAACGGATTACCTGTTCCTCCGGCGATGATGGCTATTTTTCCTTGTTCCATTGCTTCGATGGCTTTTGATTTGGCATATAATTCTCCGATAGGTTCCATGCGAACAGCAGTAAAAACAATGGCTTTTACTCCTTCTTTTTCTAAAGCGGAACTCAATGCCAGACTGTTGATTACCGTAGCAAGCATCCCCATTTGATCACCTTTTACACGATCGAAACCTTTGGATGTGCCGCTTAATCCGCGGAAAATATTACCACCACCTATAACAATTCCGACTTCGATACCTATTCCGGCTATTTCTTTGATTTGCAAAGCATAATCTTTCAAACGGGACTCGTCGATTCCATACTGTGTTTCTCCCATCAGGGATTCTCCGCTTAATTTAAGAAGGATTCTTTTGTATTTTGACATATTATTGTTCGTTGTAATGTAATAACCTTTGAACGTTTTCAAAACACATATCAAAACTGCAATGTACAACAACAAAAATATAATAAATATTCATACTGATAATTATACAAAATCCGGTTCAGTGTTTTGAAAAGCACAAATGTATATATTTTTTCTATTCTGACCGATCAATTCCAGAACAAAAAGTTTCAAGAGTTTGTTTATTGATATATTATTTTTTTGATTTATGATCCGTAGTTTATGGTATTGTTATTCTGAAGTCACTGCCATAACAAATTCTTATATGCACATTTTATAAAGTGCTGATATTGTAGAAGATCCAGTGATAACAAATGTTTAATTCTTTTGAATATGAAAAAAATTAAATTTTTAGCACTATTATTTTTTATTTACTCATTCAATGAATTATATGCAGGATCAACAGTAGAGCATTCAGACGAAACGTTCTCAGATTATAGTCCGTTCAGTGTCAAACCAACAAATATATTTACTTATCCAGGGGAGATTGGCAATGATGAAATTCTTAGAGCTAAACCGGAACCTCCACCTGGGCCTGGCGTAAGTGAATTCCCGGTTGATGATGGTTTGGCTGTGTTTATAAGTTTGATTATTTTATACGATTTGTATATTTTCAAACAACGCAAAAATCATTATAAAAATTAAGAGCGCAAAAATCTTTCTAATTCAAAGGAAAATATTATCTTTGCATCGCTTTTAGAAAAAGTAAGCTCGCGCGGGTGGTGGAATTGGTAGACACGCCACTTTGAGGGGGTGGTGCCGGCAACGGTGTGTGGGTTCAAATCCCGTCCCGCGTACGTATGGAATGGAGATCCTTCGAAGTTAATATTTGAAGGATTTTTTTCCTTTTAAATTTTAGTATTTGTTGCGAATCATTACCTTTGACCAAAATTTGACTCTGTAATAATATAACTATTAACAATCCTAATTCAAATGAAAAAAAATCTTATCCTTTTACATTTATTGTTTTTTGCGTTTATATTCACTTCATGTGAAGAGAAAGACGAAAATCTCACTCCGGAAGAAAGTAATAAACATGTGAATAACTGGATTTATGAGAGAATGAATGTCTATTATCTTTGGAATGATAAGCTTCCGGCATCTCCCAATTTTAGTCTTTCTCCTGATAAATTTTTTGAATCCATTTGCTATCGGTATAATGAAAACAGCAATCCTGATGGAGATAGATTTTCGTGGATACAAGATAATTATGTAGATTTAGTAAACGAATTGAGTGGAGTTTCAAATGATGAAATCGGATTTGATTTCATGCTTTATCGTATGTCTGAAAACTCAAATGACTTGTGTGGAGAGGTTTGGTTTGTAAAAAAAGGAACTCCGGCAGAAGCTATGGGGCTTAAAAGAGGTCAGTTTTTTACTGAAATTAATAATCAGCAACTTACAATTGATAATTGGGAAAATATTTTAAAAAATCTCAAAGGGAATTATACATTGTCTGTTCATACTGATGATGGTCAGTCCTTGTCGCCTAAACAACTCTTATCATTGTCTACAGTAAGCAAATACGAAGATAATCCCATTTATTACAGCAATGTATATACAATCAACAACAAAAAAATCGGTTATCTTGTTTATAATTTTTTTGTTAATGACAATGGAGACGGTTCATGTAAATACGATGCTCAGTTAGCACAAATATTCAGTAATTTTAAATCTCAGAATATATCTTCATTGATTCTTGATCTTCGTTATAACTCTGGAGGACAGATGACTGCCGCCACAGCTTTGGCCAGTATGATTGTAAAAAACTTCAGTACTCAGAATCTTTTTGCAAGAGAAAAATGGAATGATGATATAGAGCCAATCTTAAAGAAAGACTATGGAGCTGAGTTTTTTAATACCTATTTTATTGATAAAATAAGTCCGAATGAAGATTGGAATAAGCTTACAACTGCTATTCCTTTACCCAATATTGGAAATAATCTGCAGGAGTTTTATGTCCTTACAGGAGAATATACGGCTTCCGCAAGTGAGATGATAATAAACGGTTTGAAACCATATATGACAGTCACTTTATTGGGTGAGACTACGATGGGAAAAAATGTAGGTTCCATATCTATTTACGAAGAAAATAATCCGAAAAACAAATGGGGAATTCAACCTATCGTATTCAAACTATATAATGCGAATGGGAAATCCGATTATACTGCAGGCTTTACACCCAATTTTGTTAATTATGATGATGTATACCCTAAAAGAGAATTGGGGGATCTTGAGGAAAATATGCTGAGTGATGCTATACGGCATATTGCTGGAGTTAGTACGCTAAAAGTTAGTGTATTAGGAAGAAAAAGCTCTTATAAAAAAATATTTTCTTCTTTGGAAAAGAAACCTTGGAGAAATCAGGTTATTTGTAAAACAAAGTCCTTATCTCTAATAACAAAATCTAAATGAGAATAGTTACAGTTATAGTAGTATTTTTAGGAATATTTTTACCGGGAATGTTTGCACAAAAACTTATTCCCATTGATTCAATCACTGGAAGGCGGCCGGTTTTGGTTGATAATGAGCGCCAAAAAGATGTATTGCGTCTTAGATCAAAAATTCAGGAACAACTATACAAAGATGATATTGTCTCTGATTTGACTCCCGAACAACGCTCAATCATCAATAACACAGTCCTGGAAAGAGATAAAAAATTGTTACAAATAAATAATGCACTTTCTGAGAAAAAAGC
>JAVBLQ010000057.1:0-30185 GCA_031553435.1 Bacteroidales bacterium
TTTACTCCTCAAATAGGGAATGGCACCTATATGGCAGAAAATGCAACAATCGTAGGTGATGTTATTACCGGAACAGATTGCAGCATCTGGTTCAATACTGTTCTTCGTGGTGATGTAAATTCCATCCGTATCGGCAATAGAGTTAATATTCAGGATGGGACAGTCATACATACGCTATATCAAAAATCGGTTACTGAAATTGATGATGATGTTTCTATCGGACACAATGTCGTGATTCATGGCGCAAAAATAGAAAAAGGAGCATTGATCGGTATCGGATCCATCATTTTAGATCATGTTGTCGTAGGAGAAGGATCTATTGTGGCAGCAGGATCTGTTGTTCTTTCGGGTACCATCATTGAACCGGGAAGCATTTATGCCGGAGTTCCTGCAAAATTTGTGAAAAAAGTTGATCCCGAACAGGCTAAAGAGATGAATATCAAGATAGCAAGTAACTACCTGATGTATAAAAATTGGTATTCTGAACAATAACACTCAACAACGCATGCTTAATTATAAATCAATATTGATAACAGGGGGAACAGGATCATTCGGGAATAAGCTTACGGAAGTGATTTTACAAGACTATCCCAATGTAAAGCAAATTGTAATTTATTCCAGAGATGAATTAAAACAATTTGAAATGGCTCAGAGATATCCCAACAGTGAATATCCGCAAGTTAGTTTTCTCATTGGTGATGTCAGAGACAAAGAGCGATTCAAAAGAGCTTGCGAAGGTATTGATGTCATTGTGCATGCAGCAGCGCTCAAACAAGCGCCGATGGCAGAATCCAATCCTGATGAATTCATCAAAACAAATATAGGTGGTGCGCAAACAGTTATTGACGGAGCATTGTCTTCCAATGTAAAGGTGGTAGTTGCCATTTCAACAGACAAGGCTGTGGCTCCCACAAACCTATATGGAGCAACAAAATTATGCTCTGACAAATTATTTGTCGCAACAAATAATATTCAACGGGATTTAAGGTTTTCTGTTATTCGTTATGGAAATTTTATGGGATCAAGAGGTTCCGTCATCCCATTTTTTATCGAAAAAGCAAAAACAGGAGAAATTCCCATTACTGACTTTGGCATGACTCGTTTCAGCATCTCTCTGGAAGACAGTGTCAGAATGGCTCTTTGGGTAATAGAAAATGCATCGGGAGGCGAAATATTTATACCTAAAGCTCCTTCGTATAAAATTGAAACTGTAGCAAAAGCAATCGCTCCGGATGCCAAACTGGTTGAAGTGGGAATTCGTCCCGGAGAAAAGTTACATGAAGACATGATCACAGAAAGTGACTCATACAACACAATTGAGTTTAAGGAGTTTTATGCTATCCTTCCTACAACTGCAAACAAAGAAAAATATCTGAAACATTATAACGCTACCGAAGTCCCCAAAGGCTTTCAATATCATTCAGGACTAAATACCGAATGGTTGTCTGTAGAAAAAATGAGGGAATTAATCAAGCATTTGCTAACTTAAACTTTATTCATTCATGAATTTTCGATTTTTAAGTCTGGCAAGCGGTAGTAGTGGAAATTGTTATTTTTTGGGAACGGATGATTATGGCATCTTGTTAGACGCAGGTATCGGGATCCGCACCATCAGAAAATGCCTGAAAGATCATAAAATAGAACTCGACCAGATTTTAGGAGTTTTTGTCACTCATGATCATGCTGATCATATCAAATCTGTTGGATGTCTGGGAGAAAAATACAATATACCCATTTACACGACAGCCAAAGTACACGAAGGAATTGACAATAGCCGCTATGTTCAGGAAAAATTATCTCAATCACGGAAAGTTCTTCAAAAAGAAGAATCATTCAAATTACGTGATTTTGTCATAACCGCCTTTGATGTCCCTCATGATGGAATTGATAATGTCGGATATTTTATCGAATACAAAAATCATAAATTTGCTATCGCTACGGATGTTGGTCATATTACCGAAACTGTAGCCAAGTATTTACGCATGGCTAATCATTTGGTTATCGAAGCGAATTATGATGAAGAAATGCTTCATAGAGGCAATTATCCTTTTTTTCTCAAAGAAAGGATCAAAAGTCCGCAAGGACATTTAAGCAATAGAGAAACGGCCGAATTTCTGGCTAAGAATTTCGATTTACATTTAAAAAACATTTGGCTTTGCCACTTAAGCAGAGATAACAATCATCCGGAATTAGCTTATAAAACAGTCGAAATGGCTATGTCTCAATATGGTATAAGGATAGGAAAAGATGTGAATGTTATTCCCTTGAAAAGAACAAATCCGTCAGAAATTTTCTTATTTGAATAAAAATTAGGAATATACTTACGTTAAAAAAGAAAGTTCTTTTATTTTTTATCTTAGAAAAAAATTATACATTTGCACACCTCAAAGATATAACTTATCAACGTCTTCGTAGCTCAGTTGGTAGAGCAAATGACTCTTAATCATTGGGTCCAGGGTTCGAGTCCCTGCGAGGACACACTGGGAATAAAGCAGTTACATGAATCTGTAGCTGCTTTTTTGTGCTTTGTATATATCCTCTTTTACTTCACAATAATACTTACAGAAAGCGTATTCCCCTCATCATCCACAACGGTAACCGAATGTTTTCCCAAAGAAGGACTAAGTGATAACCGATGAAAGTATCGTGTGGATGTAATATATTCCTGATCCAAATGCCAATAGACTGTTGCATCCGGATTGGTATGAGCCAGTTCAAAAACAACAGATCCTTTGCTTCCATCCAATTGTTTAGGCAAAGAAATCTCCGCATTTGGCTGAGGATAAATGAATTCCATGGATTCAACACCACTCAAACCTCCACATCCGGGTTTGAAAGGAGGTAATGATTTATAGGATGGATGATGTTGTTTGTAATACCATTCCCAAGCCGGAGGCAAAACAAACCAACTTTTCTGAACAATACTCTCCTCGCCTGCACAATTTTCATAAACACGATAACGCTCATTTTCCGTTACAGTTACCTGTATGTGATAGGGACATGGGTCTGTTTTCAAACCTTCATTGCAAATAAGAACAGTGTCTGCTGCTTCACAAAACCGACCTTTGATATGACCTGATAAACGACAA
Organism: Bacteroidales bacterium; assembly: GCA_031553435.1. Lineage (GTDB taxonomy): Bacteria > Bacteroidota > Bacteroidia > Bacteroidales > Azobacteroidaceae > JAVBLQ01. The sequence continues at coordinate 3,090 of JAVBLQ010000057.1, forward strand.
ACTTCCGTTTCTGTAAAAGCCTTGTATGGAATATCAAACCAATTGGATTTTGGGAGAATATTGAAGATATCGAACATCACAGGTCCGGCAGTTCTGGCTCCGGTCAAGCCTGGTTTTCCTTCTCCATTGGAATTTCCCACCCAAACACCGACGACATAACGAGCTGTTACTCCTACCGCCCAACCATCGCGAAATCCGTAGCTGGTTCCGGTTTTCCAGGCAATTTTTTGCATGGAGGGAATCGTTCGCCAATCTATTTCTTCTGGACGATTCACTTCCTTGATGGCGTCAAAAGTCTGCCAGACAGCACCAGGATTAAAAATATGCGGAGAAAATATCTTCTGAGGTTCGGATTGAGAATTCATGTTTAATAAAACAGAAAATGAAGAATAGTTATTTTTTATTTTTCCTTCAAACTCCAACAGCGTTTGAGCCATTTTGCAATATGCTGACGAAACATCCCAAAGATTAGCTTCTGCTCCTCCCAAAATCAAAGAAAGGCCATAATGAGATGCTGGTTGATTTAATGTTGTGATTTTAATTTTTTTCAGAAAATCATAAAATTTGGGAACACTGTATTTCCTCAACAAATGAACGGTTGGCACATTCAGTGAGCGGGCAAGCGCTTCAGATGCAGGCACAGCCCCGTCAAACTGCAAATTAAAATTCTGTGGTGAAAAACCATTGATATTAACAGGAATATCCGGCAACAAGGTATGTGGCAATATTTCTCCTTCCTGAAGTGCAACACAATACAGAAAGGGTTTCAAAATACTTCCCGTACTGCGAGGGGAGCGGATTACATCTACCTGGTTCCCGGATCTTTTATTGTCAAATTGTACATTTCCGCAATAAGATACGACTTCATTTTTTTGTACATCAATGACGATAGCAGCCATATTCCGGATATCGCTTCTTGTAAATTCATCATTCCATCTTTCCAATAGATTTTCAACCTGAATCTGAAGTCCCTTATTGATAGATGTTTGAATATATTTACCTTTTTCCCCTTTATAAAAAAATGTGACCAAATGAGGGGCAATCTGGGGCAACGGCAATGGTTCAGAGGGTAATGGCTCATTCAAAGCCAACATATAAGTCGATGAATCGATAATTTCCTTATCCAATAATTTTTTCAGCAAACGATTTCTTTTTTCGGTCAATGCCTGCCGATTTTTAGCCAAATGGAGCATAGAAGGAGCATTGGGCAAAACAGCCAAAGTTGCCGCCTCCGCCCAGGAAAGATGATTGAATGAGTGTCCGAAATATCGCCAGGAAGCTGCTTCAATTCCCACCACATTCCCGCCAAACGGGGCATGGGAAGCATACAATGTCAGAATTTCTTTTTTTGAACAACGAAGTTCCAAGCGGGTTGCCAATATCATTTCAATCAATTTCTCTCCTATTGTTCGCTTTTCTCCCCTTGACAACCGGATGGTTTGCATGGTGATTGTACTTCCTCCGCTGACAATTCGTTTTCCTTTGATATTTTGAATAAAGGCGCGACCAACGGCCAAAGGATTTACTCCCCAATGATAAGAAAAATATTGATCTTCAAATGTTGTCAGACATTGTTTGAATTTTTCAGGAACAGAATCGGATGGAGGGAAACGCCACTGTCCGTCGTCAGCAATGCGGGCGCCGAGAAGCTCATTATTCCTGTCGGCAACGACTGTTGAATACGGCGTATTGAATAATTGACGGGGAAGACAAAAATAATAAACGGTTAAAAGGAAGACAATGAGAAGAATCATTGCCTTCCTTTTTTTTGATAATTGGTTTATTTTCTTTAAAAAATTATTTTTTATTGTTTTTAATTTTCTGAGCATCTTTGAGCACTTTTTTCTCTTCGCTGACAAGTTTTCGTTGCACTTTCTTTACATCTTCTTCCACAGGAAGATCTTCAGGTTTGACGCCTCTTTCCAACAAAATATTCCTCACAGCAAGGTTATTTTCAACATGTTCCCGGGAGATTAAATTGTCGCCAACCAAATCTTTTTCAACAACATTGTGACTGGTTAATTCTGTTGCAAAATCTTTAGCTTTGATAGTTAATGTCGGCAGAAAATCAGCTAAGGGCCGATTGGCAGGAACAGCCAGTTTTTCCTTCATTTTATTGGTTGAATAACCTCCAAATAAAGCTTCGTCTCCTAATGAACGAATGTACGCAAAACTTTTTTCATCTACTCCTCTTTCATAAATAATTACGGAGAGTTTTTTCTCAGATTTCGATAGTTTTTCTCTTGCAGTTACTCTTGCAACATTTAGCAAACGTCTTTCTATAAGTTCCTGTTTTCTTGTTTGAACTGCAAAATAGGTTTGGGCAAAAGCGATTTCAGATTTGTGAGATTCACCGTTTTGTACAATCAGGTAGCATGCATAACGAGTTAAGGCAATGTCTTCTATCTGTCTCTCTGATCCGGAGCCGAGCTTGACCATTTTGTTGAAGCCAACAAAATGGTTTGAAGTATCTTCTCCTGCATTTCCACATGCTAATTGAGCTTTTTCAACTACTTTCAAAAAATTACGCCATTCTGCATAGTTAAAGATTTCCTGAAGGTCTCTTGCACTCCAACATTCAATACCTTCATACAAATAACGTGCACCTTCAAAACGTTGAAATAACTCGGCAATTTGTTCTTTTTTCATTGTCAATTAATTTTAGTTTATAAATTATGATTAGATAGACCATTTTGTTGAGCTCAACAAAATGGTCTAAACCCGCATCCAGAGAGGGCCAGACCATTTTGTTGAAATCAACAAAATGGTCTGGAAATTATCTTACGACTTTCACTATTCCGGCTGTTGTTCGTGCCTGTGTATCAGTGTTATACATTGCTTCGCATTGGATTGCAGGAAGCGTAAATGTTCCTATGTATGCAGCCTGCAAACGAATTTTGAATGTTTTGACTTTAGGCATTGTTCTGTAATAGTAATAATTAGTAGTTCCTGTCCCTAAATCAAAGTAAGTCAATACTCTGTCATCACGGATATCCTGATAAGTAAAATCGGGAGAAGACCCGGCAGATTCATTTTCATGATCAACCATTCTTTCATTGAATATTTCCCATCCGGAAGGCATGATCTGAGTGAGTGCTATATTTTCGTAATCTGTTGTACCGCTGATATTAGTTACACGAACTTCTGCAATGAAATCGGTTCCTTGTTTAAGCTCAGTTACATCTATCGGTTTTCCTTTCAAATCGGTATAGGTAACATCTATCTGAAGATTATTGGCTACAGCCGGCAAAGTGTCATTAATCGGTTTTGTTTTCGATGTGATACTGACATATAAATCTCCCTTGCTTTTACTTCGGATAGAAATTTTTCCATTCAACACATCAGTAGGAATAGAAATTTGATAGACGGACTTAGCTGTTATTATTGATTTTTGAACTTTACCGTTAAGAGTCCAATCAAATTCAATAGAACCTTGTGTGTTTTTCTCAGCCAATCGCCCCATAGCTACCAGAGAAAACGCGGTAGATTGCGTACTAAAGTAATATTCGCTTGACATATTCCTGGATACTTGTTGCGCTTGTCTGAATGCATTTTGCATATTACCCATCAGTACCATTGTTTCCAGAATCATGGCATCATCACGGGATGAAGAACCATAAGTCCAACTATAATTATACTTGGGAATTGTAGTTTGTATATTGAAAATGATTTCGCCTGCGGCTTTTTTCTTTCCATCTATGGCATAAGCAGCGGCTAATCTCCATTTAGCCTGAATGGAAATATTTTTCATTTCCTTCATCCTATTCATGGCACCTAATTCCGGAGAACCGGCCAATGCCAATGTGTACAAACGATATGCCTGTTGTAAATCAGATTCATAATAATACATATTATTTTTTTCGTCATAATTGAAAGTCCAGTTTTGGGCCGCTTTACGTTGGAAGTTTTTCCATTTATTGATTACTCCCGGATTTACTTCATAACCTTTCGACTGAGCTTCAACTAGGAAATTACCTGCATAAGTGGTTATCCATTCACTGGCTGAGGATTGTCCCGGCCAGTATACAAATCCTCCATCAGACAATTGTCTGCCGTATAGATTTTTGATTGCTTCTTGCACATTTTTCTTGATCATTTCGGATTCCTGACTGCTCAGGTCTTTGAATTGGGAAATAAACAATAACGGGAATGCTTTCGAAGTTAATTGTTCGGAACAATAGTGCTGATAATCATACAAATAATCGAACCGACGACTGATATCTACTGACGGGATGCGTGAAACCTCCATTTTTACCCAGTTTTCATCAGAGCGTTCGGACAAATTATAAGAAAATTCTTCTGTTTTTCCAGCTCCCAACAATTTATCTTCCAATGTGATAACCGGAGGATTCGGATTTCTGACATCAATTTCTATGGTTTCCGTTGCGGTATGTCCGCCACCGGTAGCCGTGACTTTCACTTTTTCGACGCCTGTTTTTGTTCCTGATTTTACTGTGAAATAAACCAGATCATCACCCGGTTTCGAGAATTTAAGCGATTTGGATGTTCCATCAGTAATTTTCAGTTTTCCGGAAGTTTCCACTTTAACCGTAACATTATTGACTCCATTTTCCATGGCAAAAACATTGACCGGAAGTTGTATTTCTTCAACCGTACTGATTACTCGCGGCAATGTTGATAACACCATTAGCGGACTGCGAACCGGAACGGTTTTTTCTGCTTTACCATAAGCTCCGTTTTGTCCGGCAACCACCATGGCACGAACGGAACCTACATACATCGGAAGTTTTATCTTGTGTGTAGCTGTCGCTCCTTTTTTCAGTGAAAACGGACCAATAAATTTAACTACCGGTTTGAAACGGTTTGCTTTCTGATTTGATGGTTTCATATCTTCATCACCTCCGATACTGAAAAGTGATCCGAATTTTCCGGCAAAGGCGCCGATTACATAATCATACATATCCCAGGTTTTTACACCCAATGCTTCGCGTGCATAGAATTCGGACCAGGGATCCGGAGTTTTGAAATTGGTCAGATCCAACAAACCATCATCCACAATAGCAAGCGTGTACGACATTTCTTTGCCGTTTTTCTCACTTACTTTTACCGCAAATTCTGTTTCAGGACGAAGGACTTTCGGCATGGAAATTTGTGGCGTAAGTTCCGAATTTTTATTCGTGACAAATACCGGAACAACTCCATACATCCTGATCGGCAGATTGTTGACCGTTTGAGCATGTGGCTGTAATAAACTGATATGGATGTAGAAATTCGGAGCCATTTCTTCCGTGACTTTGAATTTATATTTGGTATCATTGCCTTCGGAAACTGCCACCCAATCTCTTTTTATTACTGATGAACCATTTTCCAGAGCAATCAAAGCATTTCCTGCAGCTGCGGAGGGAATTAACACCGTCACCTCCTCTCCTACTTCATACGAAGTTTTATTGGTTGAAAAAGTAAGCATTGTTAACCCGCTTGGATCGCTCTTATCTGAACGGCCTCTTTCGGCCGGCCAATCAACATATACCAAGCCTCCGGTAGCATGGCCTCCATCGCGGTCTTTTACATAAATCAGATAACGGCCCCATTCCGGATAGTTTATTCTGAAATTAATTTTTGCTTTTCCATTCACCGTCGACAGATTTCCTGAAAGTACGGGTTCTATGGATGTGTTATTGACATATGATTCGAATGATTCATCATTATTTTGCCACCACCAACTCCACTTGACTTTATATACTTTGTATTCCAGGTTTTTCCGGTCGACCGGTTTTCCATCGGCAGAAAGGGTAACTACATCAAATGAGTGATCGGAATCGGTTTCTATATACCTGTCATCTGCATTATTGAAATTGATTCCCACATAACTGGCAAATGGGGCAAAAGGTATGGTTTGCGAATAAATACTGGCATCGCCACCTGGTTCAAATACACGACAAACAATGTTGGCGCGAAGCATGCCCGGAGCATTTTTTGCAGGAGGTATTTTTGCGGTGAAGTTTACATTTCCTTCTTCATTCAAAATTCCGTCAAACAATTCCAACTGATCGGTTGTAAAATTCGTGGCAGGATTGTTGAAAATATATTTTTCATAACCTTTGAACTGAGTGTTTGTTTTGTTCAAAGTCATTTCCACTTTTGCTTTCAGATTGCGGGCGATTGCTCCGGTGAGCCAGGCCGAATTCAGTGACGCATCTACATCTCCCTTAAAAGCATCTATTCTGCTGCCTTTGAAATCAAGGTTAATCTTTAGCCTATTAGGTTTGATAGTTTCTATTCTCAATGATTTATGGAAAGTGGCGCCTCCTACTTTTACATAAGCATTCCACAAACCGGTCGGGTCTTCCTGTTTGGTTGGAATATTGAAAGCATATAGTCCATTCACACCGTTGGTTGACACCACTTTACTATAGAATTGTCCACGGGGATTATAAACTTCAATGGAAACGGGATGATCAGATGGAATTTTTTGTTGACGATCTTCTAACATAAAGCTGATGTGTAAAGTATCACCCGGTCGCCAAACGCCTCTCTCTCCATAAACAAAGCCTTTCAAGCCTTTTTTGATTTCTTTTCCTCCGACATCAAAACGGCTCAGGGATTTATCTTCACCATCCGCCAGTCTCAGGTAAGTTTTTTGTTGATTGGCTTCGGCCACAACGGCAAAAGGTTTTCCTTTGACATCCATTTCTGCAAAACCGTCGCCATCGGTTTTGGCATTACCGATTTGTTGTAATTGGAAATTGTAGGCTTTCAACTCAACATCTTTCATTGGAGTTGCGGTCAGAATGTCATTGACTGTCAACCAAAGTTTTTGATCCGTACTGGCTTTGGCAATGATTCCGATATTGGAAGCAAGCACATTACAAGCTGCTTTCCTGCTGGAAACCATATAGTAAGAAGCGTGACAAGGGTTTTCTGTTTGCTCCCAATCATATACTTCCCAATCTATATCTCCTGAATCCCAGTAGTAAGTAGATGTCTTATCCCATTCGGCTTCTTCTTCCTCAGATATTTCTTCAGAGTTGATTCTGGTAAGAGATTCATCATAAGAAGACGAGGTTGTATTTGTTTCATTTCCTCCACAAGGATAAACGGAATATGATTGATTGAAAGAAAGTTCTATCCGATAAATCGCTCCGGGCTGACGTTTGATAATGTTTGCCAGATCGATGGAATAATTTTCCCATATATGTAAATTTTTGGACGGATCACTATCCAGATGAAGCGTTTTCTTATAAATCAACCTTCCGGAACGCCGCAATTCATTCGAACCGTCCAAACCGTTGGATTGCATGAACATCAAGACATTATTTTCAAAAATCTGAACCACTTTTACATCAACAGCCTTTATATTCACGGCCCTGAATGGTAAAATCAGATTTTTGGAATCCGGCAGAATAGTGCCCGAATATGGAATCTCGACCGCAGGTTTCAACGATTCAAGTGCCAAAGAAATCGTGGACGATTGAGACAGTGTTTTTCCTGTACTACTTCTGATTCCTTGATCAATCTTCAGTGTCACATTCTTTACGGAAGTTTGTTCGAAGAAAATGTTGACTTTATTTCCTTCCATCTGAAAAACAGTAGAACTTAATTCCGGAATAGAAATCAATCCTCTTAAATCCTGGGACTGGGAAATCGGCTCAGAAAAAACGACCTGTATTCCATTTTCAGGTTCGCTGATAGAACTTGCCGAAACATATTTGAATGGCATTGTGCCCGGGATAATCACTTCTCTGGTTTCAAATTTATCTATATTGACAAATTTACCATCGCCATTGATTGTTAATGTAATATCGCTTTCTCCTCTTTTTATCCCGGATACAACAAATTCAAACACTTTCAAATCCTGAGTAGGCTTAAGGTCGATTGTTACATTTTGATTATCATCGGTTTTGGCAGAGAGCATTTTTTTTACCTGATTGAGATCCGGAACATCGCTGAATTGGATTTTTCCACTCACAGATGCCGATTTCGGATCGGATGCCGTAACATCGAATTCCGAAGTCTGAATAGCAAAGTCTTGTGCAATCACACGAAAAGAGAATGGAAATTCGGATAATTTTTTATCCACATCATTCACTACTTTTTTCAGTTTGAAAGTAACATTGTATAATTCTCCCTGTTTCAATTGTCCTGAATCCGGCACAAACTCGATGGTTTTATTATTCACCCAATAAGCTTTTCCTTTCAGGGACGGGGAAAAATCAAACAACTTATCTTTTATCTCTGCGTGCAATTCTACGGAAGATTTTTCCTGTGCAAACTCTATTTTAATTGTTGAACCTGTTGAAATAAGGCCTCCGGTATAAGCGCTGATATACGGGGCGTATTCGGAAGACGGAATGATTTCTTTGTTTTGTCTGCAGGAAAAAAGTGTGATTGTCAATGCAACAACCAACATGGCCAAGTAAAGGAATTTCTGTTTCATGCTATTCTTTTTAGGAATTGGATAATATTTTGTAATTGACTTGAAAAGACAAAACTACAACATAATATTTTTATTTTAACGCTTTTCAACCTTAAACAATGTTTTTTATTCAACGCCAATTACAATAAGTACATAGTTAAAATTAACTTTTGAAATGCACCTATGAATATTTATCTTTGTTTCATCAATAAACCTCACAAATTTTCATTATTTACAAAACTATGAACAGAAAAAACAAAAAGAAGAACAAAAGAATAAAGGGTATCAAATTTCTGAATCAGAACCTTTATTCGCAAACATCGTTCACAGAATTACACATGGAAGTCTGATTATTTAATTGTTAAAAAATATTAATCCGTCTTGTATTTCAAATATCATCTTTATATTTGTAGTGTAATAGTATTCTAATACACTAAAAAACAAATACAATTATGGTTAATATTTCAAATCTTACATTCAAATACAAAAAGACAATACCTCTTTTTGAAAATTTGAATCTTGAGTTATATCCGGGCCATATTTATGGATTGATGGGTATGAATGGTTCCGGTAAATCTACTTTGTTGCATATTCTGAGTGGTTTGCTTTCTCCTTGTTCAGGTAAAATCTCTGTTTATGATCGTATTCCGATGAAACGTGAGATCAATTTTTTACAAGATTTTTTCCTGATGCCCGAAGAATTTTATCTTCCTGATATTTCGATAGAAAAATATGCATCTCTCTACGCTTCATTTTATCCGAAGTTTGACAGGGAATTGTTAAACAGAATTCTTGTTGAATTTAAAGTGGAAAAAACTCATAAAATGCAGAAAATGTCGATGGGTCAAAGAAAAAAAGCATTCATGGCATTTGCTTTGGCAACTCAGACCCGGGTTCTGTGGATGGATGAACCGACTAACGGGCTGGATATCCCATCCAAATCACAATTCCGGAAAATCATTGCATCTCTTGCAACAGATGATAAGATCATTGTCATTTCCACCCATCAGGTCAGAGATCTGGATAATCTGATAGATTCTATGATTGTGCTGAACGACAACCGGATTGTATTTAATGAGAATCTGAACGATGTTTCCACAAAACTAAGCTTTATGACTTACAGTGATTACGAAAAACCGCAGAACATTTTGTATGACGAACCCAGTTTTGCCGGAGGAAATGCAATAATCGCGAATAATAGCGAACATCCGACTCGCGTTGATATGGAGCTTTTGTTCAATGCCATCGTTTGTGATAAAAATAAGATTGCTAATCAATTTAATGCTTAAAAATGATGAAAACTACATTTGATATTCGCCGGTTTTTCAAACTGTTTGTCAATGATTTTGTATTGAACTATAAAAAATATGGTTTAATACTGGTTGTGCTGGCAGCATTGACAACACTCATGTTCATTTTTGCGACATTAATTAATGAGAAGATTGAGACCTCGATGATTCTAGGACTCGCTATCATTGGCATTATGAATGTTCAGGGTGTATATACTTCAATGATTTGGAAAGATTTCAGCTCCAAAACAGGGACAATTGCTTTATTGACCACGCCTGTACACAAATCAGAAATATTCTTTCAGAGATTCATTTCCTGCTTTGTTATTTTACCGGCGTTATATATTCTTTATATCTGGCTCATTTTGGGTTTGGCAATCGAATACAATTATATTCAACATTTAAGTAATGGTTTTGAACCTGATTCCTATAAGGCAACTGTATGTGGAACATTGAAAGACTTTTTTTCTCAAAAAGAGGCTCTTTATGTTTTGATTTGCTCTTGGTTTTTTGTTGCTTCTGCATTCTTTTGGGGAGCTTTACGCTTCCGGAAATATATTTTTCTAAAAACAGTTGCATATTGGTTTGTTGCTATTTTTAGCCTGTGGCCGATCTCTATTTTCCTTAGATTGCTTATTACCGGAAAATATAGTGCGGAAATTGTTCCTTTGTTTGCTTATAAAAATGAGAACCTGGATTTTTTCCTTATGGAATATTGTACTCATTATTATATGTATTTGACAGGCTTTGTTTGCCTTTCTTTGATCACTATTTCTTATTTCAAACTTAAAGAAAAAACAGTATGAGTATACAATTCGGTGATTCACAAGCGATATATCTGCAAATAGCAGATTTTATCGGAGAGAATATACTCAAAGGTTTCTGGAAACCTCAGGAGCGTATTCCTTCGATTCGGGAACTGGCTGTTGAAGTAGAAGTCAATCCCAATACGGTGATGAGAACCTATGAGTTTTTACAAAATGAAGGCATTATTTTTAATAAAAGGGGAATCGGTTATTTTGTCTCTGACGAAGCAATTCCACTGATTATAAAAGACAGAAAATCACGTTTTATCCAACAACAATTGCCCGATTTTTTTAAGAACATCTCTTTATTGAACATCTCTATGGGAGAAATTACAAATCTATACAACGAATATTTAAAAAATAAGATAAAGGAGGAACCTAAATGAAACTTTCCACTAAACTATCCATAGGATTATTAGGGATCATACTGATACTAATTATCATCCAAATCGTATATGGTGAGCGTGTTACAAATGATTTGATTTCTTTGAGAGAAAATGAGTCAATAGAAACTTTGTCTGGCTTGAAAACCATGAAAGAACAGCCTGTTGAGCCATTTAATGAAATTGAGATAAGTGAAACTCCCGTGAAAATACTGAAGGGGGATAAGTATACTGTTTTTTATGGAACTTACATGAAAAATCTTCAGATCAAACAGGAAAAAGGTAAATTAATTATCAACTCAACAGATAATAATATGATTAAAAATCCGGTTTATATTTATTTGCCTCAGGATCCATCTGTGATTAATTTTCATCACTCTTCCATAAGTTCTGAAATTCGTGGATTTGAAGGGAAAAACACACAAATCAATTGCAGTTACGGAGCTCAGAACATTGTTACAGATCTTATTTTTTTGAATATCAAGCAAAAAGATAATTATTCCAGTTTCCGTATTATCGGAAAGGATTTGTCAGACACTACAATGAGGAGAATTAATGCAAAATCTGAAAACAGCCGGTTTAATCTTAAAAACGAAAATCTGAGAACAGATCTGGATATGCAGTTGGATCAATCTTCTTTTCATCTTAATTATGACACTACAGATTCGATAAATAATAATATCAGGATTAAAGGAACAGTTAATTCATCCTCTTCAATAATTCATTCATATAAACCGGAAAAGAAGGATATGATTTTGTATTGTGATACTTTTCTTTTGGATATAAAAGGATTTGATCCCGGCCAATCATATACTATTGAGATTCCCAATATCACAGGTGCAAAGGAATACTCTATTCAAAAGTCAGATAATGTGAGCATTATAAATCTGAAATAAATTACTCATTACTCTGTAACCGAATTTCAATATCCATAGTCTTATCTGTACAAACGAATTAATTAAGAATATTAACTACTAAAAATAAAGATTATGGATATCGAAGGAATTTTGGCAATTATTTGTGCCGTAGGATTACCCATAGGAGGCGGACTCTATCTGGCATTCAAAGTTAATCAGTCAAAACATGCGGAAAAAATGGCCATGATAGAGCGCGGACTGGTTGAAGAAGACAAACCTAAACCCAAAAATACAGGTGAAATGCTGAAAAGAGGCTTACTGATGATAGGTCTGGCAATCGGAGGACTTTTAGGTTTTTGGGTCGCAGAAAGTTTTTATACACGCCAATCATATTGGCTGATTATCGGATTATTTATGATGCTTTTCGGCGGAATCGCTACAGCTGTTTCATATATAATTTTATCCCACAAAAATAAAAACTAAGAACTTAGTTCTTAATTCTTAATTTCATAAATCCATAGATAGAAAAAGCAATGGAAGAAATGCAAATTATCAAACAAATTTTGGCAGGAAATGCAAATGCTTTTGCAGTTCTGGTCCAAAAATACCAGGATATGGCATTCTCCATTGCTTTTCGAATATTGGGAAATACGGAAGATGCGGAAGAGACTGTCCAAGACTCATTTGTGAAGGCATACAGATACCTTTCGTCTTTCAAAGGCGATTCCAAATTTTCAACCTGGCTTTACCAGATAGTATATAATACATCGATAACCAAAAGCAAAACACAGTTTCAAACTACTTCCTACGAAGATTACATGCAATCAAATGAACACGATTCTTTGGACGAAACAAACGGATTGCATTATCTGGAAATGTCAGACCGGAAAGAAATCATCCGGAAAGTTTTGGAAGAAATGCCGAAAGATGAAAGTGTTTTATTAACTTTGTATTATCTCGAAGAATCCAATGTGTCGGAAATTGTGGAAATCACCGGATTCACCGAGTCAAACGTAAAAATAAAACTATTCAGAGCCCGTAAACGATTTTATGAGCTGTTGAAAGTATATATGAAAGACGAATTAAAAATTTTACTATGAACACAAATAATATCGAACCGGATAAAAATTTGACAAAGCTGCTTCGCGAAGCAGAAATAAAAGCCCCGAAAGGCTTGTCAAATAAAATCATGCAAAGGATTTTTGCAGAACAACGAAATACCATGCCGGTCAAAAAGATTTTTGTCCGCAAAGACTTTCCCTGGCTGAATATACTTCTCGGACTAGGAATGGGATTGCTGATTTTGTTAGGAATAAATTTGGCTTTTGGAAGTAATTTCAATGTTAATATACCCCAGATCAAAACCCTAGATCAGGATTTATTTCAATATATCCTTCCGGTAATCAGTGTTATTGGAATTTACTTTTTATATGAGCAATTGGATAAATATCTGACGATGAAAAAAATGAATTGAATCTGTGCTAAAATCAAGCCGAGATTTGCAAATTTTAAATTGTATGATTATTTTTAGCCTCCTTATAATCATTTGGACAATTGAATTTACAAATTTAATAGCTAATAAAGATGACCACACGGCGCGATTTTTTGAAAAAAGGAATGCTTGCATCGGCAGGATTCATGATTGGAGGCATAGGAATGAGTAACAACAGTTACAAGCGGATAATAGGCTCCAATGACCGGGTAAATATTGGAATTGTCGGATATTCAGACAGATTCAGAAACTCACTTCTTCCCTCGTTTTTAAATCATAGCAAAGAACTAAACTTCGACATTATCGGAGTTTCCGATATTTGGAAACCTCGCAGAGAAGAAGGCGTCAGTTTTTTATCAGATAAGATGTCACATGCGATCAGAGGATATTTTAATAACGAAGAACTGTATCGCGACAAAGATATAGACGCTGTAATCATATCCACAGCCGATTTTCAACACGCCTTACATACCATTGAAGCTGCTGAAAACAAAAAAGATGCTTATGTGGAAAAACCATTTGCCGAAACAATGGAAGATAATCGCCGCGCCAAGGTGGCCGTTGACAGGTCTGGTATTATCGTACAAATAGGTTCACAACGCCGTAGCGGACCAAATTATCATGCGGCAAATGAGTATATCCGTTCCGGAAAATTCGGAGATATTGTTATGTGTGAAATGACCTGGAATGTAAATCAGCCGGACCGCTGGCGACGACCTGAATTAGTAGCAAAATGCTATCAACAGGATGTGGACTGGATTCGTTTCATGATGAATCGTCCGCATGAAAATTTTGACCCCAGAAAATATATTGAATACCGTTTATTCTGGCCCTATTCATCAGGAATACCCGGGCAATGGATGGCCCATCAGATTGATACCGTGCATTGGTTCACCGGATTAAAATATCCGAGAAGTGTAGTCGCCAATGGCGGAATATATTTATGGAAAGACGGACGTACCAATCAGGATACCATGACTGCCGTAATGGATTATGGGCCGGACAACGATCCCAACTCCGGATTCCAGGTACAGTATTCATCCCGTTTCACTAATTCGGCAGGAGGAGTTAAAGAAGTGTATTTTTCAAACGGAGGAGAACTAAATCTGGACACCAACAAAGTGACGCCTAACGGATACCTTCCGGCTTCACACGCCAATAAAATGGGTTTGAAAGAAAACAAACTGGGAGAATTTACATTAGAATCAAACTCGAAAGCCGTTTCAGATGCCAATACCGGAGGAGACCTTCACACATCACTTCATATGCGCAACTGGATGGAATGCATTCGTTCCCGCAAACAAACAAATGCCCCCGTCGATGCCGGATACAATCATTCAGTAGCTTGTATTATGGTAAATGCCGCAGTCCGTACCGGAGAAAAAGTGATTTTCAATCCTGAAAGTCAGGAAGTATTAGCTGCAGGTCAAATATTTAAGTATTAATCCAATGGCAGACAATACACTCAACAGAAGAGATTTTCTGAAAAATCTGGGATTGACCACCGGTTCGTTGTTATTGCTCACAAGTCCATGGCTTTCTGCATTTTCGGAAACTGATTATACCGGAAAATCCAAACTTCGCATAGGAATTATCGGCCCGGGCTCCAGAGGACGATTTTTAATGGAATTTCTGTTAAAAAATCCCAAAGCAAATATTGTGGCCATTTGTGATACATATCAACCTTCGACAGACGAAGCGTTGAAACTGACACCTCAGGCCAAAGCATACAAAGATCACAGACAATTACTTGAAAACAAAGAAATAGATGCTGTAGTAATTGCTACTCCTTTACACACCCATTTCCGGATAGTCATGGATGCTTTCGACACAGGCAAACATGTCTTTTGTGAAAAAACATTGGCGATGGATATTTCCGAATGTTTCCAAATGTACAATAAACATAAAACAACCGGAAAAATATTTTTTGCCGGACAACAGCGTTTATTTGATCCTCGTTATATAAAGGCCATGGAACTTATACATTCCGAAGCTATTGGTGAATTGGAAGCATTTCGCACCTATTGGTTCCGTAACGGAGATTGGAGACGCCCGGTTCCCTCTCCTGAATTGGAACGCAGGATCAACTGGCGGCTTTACCGTGAATATTCCAAAGGCCTGATGACAGAACTTGCATGTCACCAGTTGCAAATAGGAACCTGGGCCATGCGCTCCATCCCTGATAAAGTGATGGGGCACGGAGCCATTACCTATTGGAAAGACGGACGCGAAGTATATGATAATGTCAGCTGTATTTACATCTTTGACAATGGAGTAAAAATGAATTTCGATTCAGTCATATCCAATAAATTTTATGGATTGGAAGAACAAATACTCGGGCACAAAGGAACCATTGAACCGGAAAAAGGAAAGTATTACTTCGAAGATGTGCCTCCGGCTCCGGCGTTTTTACAGATGATAAATGATATTGAAAACTCATTGTTCGATTCAATGCCTTTTGCCGGAACAAGCTGGGCACCTGAAACTGCCAATGAAAACAAAGGGCAATACATTCTTGGGGAAAGGCCCAAATCAGATGGTACATCTTTGATGCTCGATGCCTTTGTGGAAGCCGCAATTACTCATAAACAACCAGCCAGTGTAGCCGAAGAAGGGTATTATGCCAGTGCATTGTGTCTGCTTGGACATCAGGCCATGGAAGAAGAAAAAATACTGACTTTCCCTGATGAACACAAATTAAACTACCTAAACCATAAACAATTTCAACAATGAAAGATACAATTATAACAGCCAGACAAAAAAAGTATGAACTGAAAATATACATACTCTGTTTCATTGTTGCCTGCTTACTCAACGTGTATGCAATTATTACTTACGAAAAATCGTTCAGCGAATTATACACTTCAATTGGTTATGTTGCAGTCTTTTCGGTAATATTGTACCTGTTCTCAGTTTTTATCCGACTTATATTTTACTATTTAAAAAAACTTTACAAACATAGAAAAAAATGATAAAAAAGACAATTTTATTATCCTTCCTTACATTTGTGAGCCTTGCAATATTTGCACAGGCCAAATGGGAAAACTTATTCAATGGAAAAAACCTGAACGGATGGCATCGTCTGGGAGGTTCGGCTGAATATAGAGTGGAAAACGGAACCATTGTCGGAATCAGTAAAAAAGATTCACCCAACACATTTCTGGCAACCAACAAAATGTATGGCGATTTTATCCTTGAATTCGAATTTAAAGTAGATGACTTCCTGAATTCAGGCGTACAATTTCGCTCAAACAGTGTGAAAGAATATCAAAACGGCCGCGTACATGGTTATCAGATAGAAATTGACCCTTCGAAAAGAGCATATACCGGAGGCATATATGATGAAGCCCGCCGTGGATGGCTGTATGATCTTACAAATATGCCCATTGCCCAACAAGCATTCAAAAACGGGCAATGGAATAAAGCCCGGGTAGAAGCTGTTGGGAATAACATACGCACTTGGATCAACGACATACCCTGCGCCAACATATTGGATAAAGAAACATCTTCAGGATTTATCGCTTTGCAGGTACATGCAATCAACAACCCTCAGGATGAAGGAAAAATTGTTTCATGGAAAAATATTCGTATATGTACACAAGGAATAAATGAAGAAAAACGTCCCGATTTTCAGGAAATACCACAACGAAACTGCATCCCAAACACAATTTCCGACAGGGAAGCGCAGGAAGGATGGACTCTCTTGTGGGATGGCAAAACTTCCAATGGCTGGAGAGGAGCAAAATCAGGCACCTTTCCCTCAAAAGGTTGGTTTATAGAAAACGATATCCTGAAAGTATTGAAATCTGACGGAGGAGAATCAACCAACGGAGGCGACATCGTTACTATTCAGAAATATAAAAACTTTGAACTATCTGTCGATTTCAAAATCACAGAAGGCGCTAACAGTGGCATTAAATACTTTGTAGATACGGAATTGAACAAAGGAGAAGGATCTTCCATCGGATGTGAGTTCCAGATTCTGGATGACCAAAAACATCCGGATGCAAAATTAGGAGTAAACGGCAATCGCAAGCTTGGGTCCTTATATGATTTGATTCCTGCACCCGAAGATAAACCCTTCAGAAAAGGCTTCTTCAATCGGGCGACAATAATAGTGAAAGATAATCATGTAGAACATTGGCTGAATGGAGTAAAAATTGTAGAATACGAAAGAGGCTCTCAAATGTGGCGTGCCTTAGTCAACTACAGCAAGTATCAAGTCTGGCCAACTTTCGGCGAAGCCTCAACCGGACACATATTGTTGCAGGATCATGGAGATGAAGTCTGGTTCCGGAATATTAAAATCAAGGAATTGAAATAAAAGTGCCTTACAATAAAATATACAGGCAAATAAATGCACATCAAAGCATTTCATATGCATGGTTTGGGTCGATGCATACACGTATCGACCTGGCTTTATGCCATTTGTCGCAAGCTGATTCTGAGCTGCTCCTTCACCAGATTCATCAGGAAATTTTATGCCTGGAAAAAATTGCCGATTGCTTTAATAATCAAAGTGAAATCAGCCGGATAAACCAAATTGCCTTTCTCCAGCCAGTGCCTGTCAGTCAGGAAATGTTTATCATTCTGAAAAATTGTATGGATGCGTATCAGAAAACAGATGGCTATTTTGATATTACCATTCAGTCAAAAAATCATACGCCACTTATTATCAATGATTTATTGTTAAACAGTTCTGATCAAACAATTTTTTTTAACAATAAAAATATCCAAATAGATTTGTGTGGTTATATCAAGGGATATGCTTTGGATAAAATAAAAAAAATACTACAGAAACACAATTGTACCGATGCCCTGATTAATATGGGAAACAGTTCTATTCTCGCCATAGGCAGTCATCCCTGTGGATGCGGGTGGAAAATAAACAACAATCAAATCCATGATTCATTAGATATTACACTATCCAACCAATGTCTTACCCTTTCAGGAAATGAAACGTCTGAGCGTAAACACATAATCAATCCCCGAACAAATGAATATATGGAAAAAAAGTCTGTGGTATCAGTACTTACAAACTCAGGAGCCGAAGGCGAAATTTTCTCTACCGCCTTGTTTGCCGGATGGACAACTTTTGGACACTCAGCGTTTTTGATTCTCAACAATGATTCCGGCCGCTCTTTCTGAAGCCCCCGGCCCTCCTAAAATGCGAATTACTTCATCGTAACCATCAAGCATTTCCTGACGATACTTTTTGTCATGAAGAATCCGCCCAAGCTCTTCCTGAATCGCTTCTTTAGAAAAATATTTCGCAAATAATTCTTTGACAACAGTTTTTCCGGCAATCAGATTAACCAAAGAAATATAGGAAATATGGAAAAAATGTTCGAAAACAAAACTCACAACATGTTTGACCGGCGTACGGTAACATACGATTTGCGGAACACGAAATAAAGCCGTCTCCAACGTCGCCGTTCCGGATGTAACCAAAGCCGCCTGCGACTGCTGAAGTAAACGATAAGTTTGATTGAAGACAATGCGGCAATCTTTTCCTTTTATAAAATCAAAATAATAATCGCGATCAATTCCCGGCGCCCCGGCTATTACAAGTTGATAATCCGTAAAAACAGATGCAGATTCCAACATGGTTGGCAGATTATCTTTTATCTCCTGCTTTCTGCTTCCTGCCAGTAATGCGATGATAGGCTTTTCAGATAATTGATTAAAAGTAATAAATTCCTCAAAAGTTTCATTGGCATACTCTCGTTGTGCAATGGCATCTACAGTTGGATTTCCCACATAATCAATAACATAATTATGTTTCTTGTAAAAATCAATCTCAAAAGGCAATATCGACAAGATTTTGTCCACGTACTTTTTGATACTCTTGATACGCCAGGTTTTCCATGCCCAGATTTTGGGCGAAATATAATAATACACAGGAATATGTAACTGTGTTTTTACATATTGGGCGATCTTAAGATTAAATCCGGGATAATCTACAAGGATGACAACATCAGGAACATAATTTTTTATATCCTCCCGGCAAATATCCATATTTTTGAAAATAGTGCGTAGGTTCAGCAATACAGGGATGAAGCCCATATAAGCCAATTCGCGATAGTGCTTTACCAATGTACCGCCAACTGCCGCCATCAAATCTCCTCCGAAGAAACGGAAATCAGCATCTGTATCCATTTCTTTCAGAGATTTCATCAAATTAGATGCGTGTAAATCTCCGGAAGCTTCGCCTACAACTAAATAATACTTCATAATTAGTGGAAAGTAGAAAGCTGAAAGTGAAATGCAGGCAAATCACTTTCAGCTTTCTATTTTCAATTTAAAAAGGATGGTTCCGAAATTGTTTGAACTTCCCAATTCTTAAGATTTTTGACAGCTTCATAAGCCGTCATATCGATTTGAGTAGGTACCACAGAAACATAACCGTGAGACAATGCCCATTCGTCTGTATCCTCACTTTCAGGTTCTTCGTTTTGAAAATATCCGGTCAACCAGTAAATATCATTGTCCAAAGCATCTTTCGATTTCATGAACTCTTTTACCCATAAACCTTTGGCCTGCCGACAGACTTTTATCCCTTTAACAAGCTTAACATCGGGAACATTTACATTCAGGCAAACACCTTGGGGAAGACCTTCGTCAAGAACTTTAGATGTGATAACCGCTGCATATTTCGCCACATCCGAAAAATCAGCATCAGAAGAATGATCTGTCAATGAAACACCTACAGACGGAATACCGAAAATAGTGCCTTCAAGAGCTGCGCCCATCGTTCCCGAATACAATACACAAATAGACGAATTAGATCCATGATTGATTCCGGAAACCAAAATGTCCGGTTTTCTATCCAATATCTCATTTACAGCCAATTTAACGCAATCGACAGGAGTTCCCGAGCAACTATAAACAGTCAATCCTTCTTCTTTTTTCAACAGATTAAGCCAAATAGGAAGCTTGGAACTGATAGCACTCGACATCCCCGAACGTCCTCCATCCGGAGCCACAACAACAACATCTCCAAGAGGACAGAGAACTCGTATCAATGATGAAATGCCTTTAGATTGTACTCCATCATCATTTGTTACTAATATTAATGGTCTGTTTATCATGTAGAGAATTTTTTAGTTACAGGTTACGAGTTATGGGTTGGTTATTCTTCTTGTACCCGTAATTTGTAACTCGTAACCTGTAACTTTTATAAACTTCCTGCAAAGTTAATAAAGTTATCAACAATAAAAGCGACTTATCAACAATGACAGCATTGTTTTTCTGAATAATAATATTTTTGTTCCTGAATAATTGTACTTTTGTGTCCGAAAAATAAAAACACATTTATGGGTAAAATAATTGCTTTAGCCAATCAAAAAGGAGGGGTAGGAAAAACTACCACTACAATCAATCTTGCAGCTTCATTAGCCGCCCTTGACAAAAAAGTCTTGATCGTTGATGCTGATCCACAGGCCAATGCATCTTCCGGATTAGGAATCAACATCCGTGATCTGGAAAGTACCATTTATGAATGTATGGTAAGTGGTCTTGATGCCAAAGAAGCAGTTAAAAAAACAGAAATCGAGAATTTATTTATAATCCCTTCCCACATTAATCTGGTAGGAGCAGAAATCGAAATGCTCGAATTGGAAAACCGGGAAAAACTTTTAAGAGAAGTTTTGACAAAGATAAAAGACGATTATGATTTTGTACTTATCGATTGTTCTCCCTCCTTAGGCTTAATTACGGTAAACTCCTTAACAGCAGCCGATTCTGTTATCATTCCCGTACAATGTGAATATTTTGCTTTGGAAGGAATCAGCAAATTATTAAATACAATTAAAATCATCAAATCAAAGCTAAATCCGGCATTAGAAATTGAAGGATTCCTGTTAACAATGTATGATGCCCGCTTACGTTTAGCGAACCAAATCTATGAAGAAGTGAAAAAACACTTCAGAGAAATGGTTTTTACAACCGTAATTCAACGAAATATCAAATTAAGCGAAGCTCCGAGTTATGGACAGCCCGTTCTTTTATATGATCCTGAATCAAGAGGTTCATACAATCATATGCAACTGGCTAAAGAATTAATTGAAAAAAATAAATAATTATTATTCAAGGCTGAATAAACTATGTCAAAACAAAATAAATCCCCTTTAGGAAGAGGTCTTGATGCCTTAATCACAATGGAAGATGTTAAAACAACCGGTACATCCTCTATCAGTGAAATTGAATTGTTGAAAATTCAACCGAACCCCGATCAACCTCGAACCGTTTTTGATCAGGAAGCATTGGAAGAATTAGCAACCTCTATCAAGTCCCTGGGAGTTGTTCAACCAATCACCTTAAGAGAAGTTGGACCTGATCAATACCAGATTATTTCAGGGGAAAGACGTTATCGCGCTTCTTTACTGGCAGGGCTGGATACAATTCCCGCTTATGTTAAAAAAGCCAGCGACGAAAATGTCATGGAAATGGCATTGATCGAAAATATTCAACGTGAAGATTTGAATGCAATTGAAATCGCACTCGCCTTCCAAAATTTGATAGAACTCTATAATTTAACACAAGACCGACTCAGTGAAAGAATTGGGAAAAAACGTGCAACCATTGCGAATTTCTTACGTTTACTCAAACTACCTGCCGAAATTCAAATGGGATTAAAAGATAAAAAAGTTGATATGGGACACGCAAAAGCCCTTTTATCTTTAGACAATCCTACCGTTCAATTAAAAATCTACGAACAAATCCATCAACAAGGCCTGTCTGTCAGAAAAACAGAAGAATTGGTAAAATCAATCAATGAGAACGGAGGAACAATTCCTTCAAAAGAAAAAAAAGAAAATAAATCCAAAGATTACGCAGATCTAAGCAAGGCTTTTTCCGGTTTATTTCAAACAAAAGTCCAATTTGCTTGTGATGAAAAAGGCAAGGGAAAAATCACAATTCCCTTTAATTCAGATGACGAATTAGAAAGAATTATCACAATATTTGATTCTTTCAAAAAATAATCATTACCTTAGCACCATCAAATCTAACTTTTTGAGGATATTTTTTATTTTCATATTATTGATTGCCTTCACATGGCAAGTATCGGCACAGCAATCCGACAGCATAACT
The DNA here is from genome assembly GCA_031553435.1 of Bacteroidales bacterium. GTDB lineage: Bacteria > Bacteroidota > Bacteroidia > Bacteroidales > Azobacteroidaceae > JAVBLQ01. The sequence continues at coordinate 25,387 of JAVBLQ010000057.1, forward strand.
AATAAAGGATTTTCAACAGATACTGTACATATTTCACCTACTTTATCAGAGGTGAAAACTACTGCCGTTGAAGAACTTATCAAAGAGAAAAACACATTTGTTCCCAATCCGACGAAAGCTGTAATATATTCGGCTATTTGTCCCGGATTAGGTCAGATATATAACCGGAAATACTGGAAACTACCTATCATATATGGAGGATTTATAGGATGTACCTATGCCATCTCATTCAACAGTCGTTACTATAATGATTATAAAGACGCCTATAAAGATTATGTTGAAAAATCAGGAGATTCATGGATGGATTTTGTTCCATATCAGTATAGACAGGATCCAACCAAAATGGATTCCACATGGTTTGTCGGTGTTTTAAAAAGAAAAAAAGATTATTATAGAAGATATAGGGACCTCAGTTATATAATAACTGCCGGATTATACGTTTTATGTATGATAGATGCTTATGTTGATGCCCAATTGTTTGATTTCGATATAAGCCCTGATTTAAGTTTAAGAGTAGAACCGGCAATATTCGAACCGACCAGGTATAATCGTAGAAGCTTCGGACTATTGCTCAGTTTTAATTTTTAAGAAAATTTGAATTATGAAAAAAAGAAATTTTATAGTCATTTCAGCTTTTTCAATGTGCATTGGAATAGCTAATGCACAAGTCTATCCATGGCAAACTACTGAAGACGCAATTTATTCACAAGAAAGTAATAATGCAGATGCAACGATAGATGATGGATCTGTCTATATTCCCGAAAGTCTTGAGGAAAATGCAGATAGCCTTTTACAAAGTTGGCATATAGATTATTATGCAGCAAAAGATAAAAATTGCGGAAATTACGACCAAAACTTATACACTTCTGATGAAATTATTAAACAAAGGCTTTCCAAATTACCTCGCATCATGGAAATGGCGTATAATGAGCCTGTAAAAAGTTTTATTGAATTATACACAGAACGCAGAAGACCCTTAGTTCAGTATATGTTGGGAATGGCAGATTTTTATTTCCCCATGTTTGAACAGGTTTTGGACGAATATAATTTACCCTTAGAATTAAAATATCTTGCAATTGTAGAATCCGCCTTGAATCCGACTGCCGTTTCCCGGGCTGGAGCTACCGGCCTTTGGCAATTCATGCTTCCTACAGGAAAAGCTTATAGTCTTGAAATCAACAGCTTAGTCGATGAAAGAAGAGATCCGCTAAAATCAACCCATGCAGCCTGCCGATATCTTAGGGATATGTATAACATTTATGGCGATTGGAATTTAGTAATCGCAGCTTATAATTGCGGTCCCGGAAATATCAATAAGGCAATCAGAAGAGCGGGAGGTAAAAAGGACTATTGGGCTATCTACAATTACCTTCCAAGAGAAACAAGATCCTATGTTCCTTTATTTATTGCTGCTAATTATGTTATGAATTACTACAAGGAACACAATATTTGCCCCGTAAGAACAGATTTACCGATGTCAACAGACACAATCATGATCAATAAAGCACTTCATCTGGATCAGGTTGCAGAAGTTTTGAGAATAGACAAAGATCAGCTTCGCGGATTAAATCCCCAATATAAGAAAGATATTATTCCCGGAAATTGTAAAGCATACCCTTTACGTTTGCCAAGCACTTATTCATATGCTTTTATTGATGCCGGAGATGAAATATATAAATATCGTTCTGATGAATTATTAACCAACAGATCAACTGTTGAGCCCGGAGGTTATTCTTCTTCTTCAAGTTCTCAGGAAAAAATGATTCATCGTGTTAAGAAAGGAGAAACCTTGGCTCAGATTGCCAGAAACTATGGGGTAACAACTACTCAGCTAAAACGATGGAACGGACTAAAATCAACCAAAGTAACTAAAGGTAAACGGCTTGTAATTTACAGTGATAGTCCGAGTTATTCATATAATTCCAATAATGATGGGAATAAATCAAATGTCTCATCAGGCAAAAAAAAGTCGGAAACTAACTCAACATCTTCTACAGGATATAAAAAATATAAAGTCAGAAAAGGAGATTCTTTTTATTCAATAGCAAAAAAATATCCGGGAACAGAAGCAAGAGAATTAATGAGACTTAACAATTTGACAAGTTCAGGATTAAAAGTTGGACAAATCATCAAAATTCCTGTTGGTTGAACATATTAGGAAAATCCCTTTTTTGATTGATCCATTATGAGTACAAAGACAATTGAGAAAACTGAAGACCAAATTGTTGATGAGGAATTTGATATCCTCCTTGAAGACTATTTGAACTCTAACCATCGTCGGAAAGTTGAGATCATTACAAAGGCTTTTAACTTTGCCCGACAAGCTCATAAAGGTGTGTATCGACGATCCGGAGAGCCTTACATCCTTCATCCGCTAGCTGTTGCTAAAATTGTGTGCAAGGAAATAGGCTTGGGGTCAACGTCCATTTGTTCGGCTTTACTTCATGATGTTGTTGAAGACACTGATTATACTGTAGAAGATATACGCAATGTTTTTGGCGATAAAATAGCTCAAATCGTAGATGGCTTGACCAAAATTGCAGGAGGTATTTTTGGTGATAAAGCTTCTGCCCAGGCTGAAAATTTCAGAAAACTTCTTATCACAATGTCAGATGATATCCGGGTTATTTTAATTAAAATAGCTGATCGTCTGCATAATATGCGAACACTGGATTCCTTGCTTCCAGCAAAACAATTTAAGATCGAAGGAGAAACCCTTTATTTATATGCACCTCTGGCTCATAGATTAGGCCTTTTTTCCATTAAATCCGAATTGGAAGACCTTAGCTTTAAGTATGAACATCCGGAAGAATATAAACAAATATCGGAAAAGCTTCATCTGACTGCAGCAGCCAGAACAAAAATATATGAGCATTTTGCGGATCCGTTAAAAGAAAAATTGGATCAACTCGGCATTCACTATGAAATGAAAGAAAGAGTTAAGTCTGTTTATTCCATCTGGAATAAAATGCAGGCTAAAGGGGTCTCTTTCGATGAAATCTACGACATTTTTGCGGTTAGAATCATTTTTAAATCAGATTCTAATATCGATGAAAAAAAACGGTGTTGGGATATCTATTCTGTCATAACGGATCTTTACAGACTACGGCCAGACAGAATCAGAGATTGGGTAAGTCGTCCTAAAGCAAACGGTTACCAGGCTTTGCATGTGACTGTGATGGGCCCTGATGGTCGTTGGATTGAGGTACAAATCCGCAGTACCCGAATGGATGATATTGCAGAAAAAGGGTTTGCTGCACATTGGAAATACAAAGAACATAATATTGAAGAAGATACAGAATTGGATAAATGGTTGGAAACCATACAGGAAATTCTGGAAAATCCTAATCCGAATGCTTTAGATTTTTTAGATACAGTCAAGCTTAATTTATTTGCTTCGGAAATATTTGTTTTTACCCCTAAAGGAGATATCAAAACTCTTCCTCAAGGAGCTACAGCGCTTGATTTTGCATATGAATTACATACAAACATAGGAAATCAATGTATCGGAGCAAAAGTAAATCATAAATTAGTTCCTTTAAGCCAGAAAATTTCAAGTGGGGATCAGGTTGAAATATTAACTTCCAGATCTCAATCTCCTCAACCGGAATGGCTAAACTTCGTAACCACCGCCAAAGCCAAGAATAAAATAGAATATTCCATCAGAAAGAATAGAAAAACCAAAGTAAAAGAAGGAGAAAAAATTGTTCACGATTTGTTTGTTAAATCAGAGATGAAACCAGATGCAGAATCTTTGAATAGATTAATCGCCTATCACGGATTTCATAAGAAAGAAGATTTTTTTTACAGCGTTGCTTTTGGAGAATTGGTTCTTCCTGAGAATCTCAAAAAATTATTTAAAGAAAAAACTGACAATATTCTTTTCCGTTACATGAAGCAAGCCTTTCATGTGGTAAAAAAGGCAGATATACCCTCTCAGGTTGCAGAAAATGTATCTGAGGATAATGTGATTGATACTAAAAAAACGTATATATTAAAAGAAACCGGAAACCAGAAGAATTATTCAATCGCTCAATGTTGTCAACCCATTCCCGGAGAAGATGTAATGGGATTTATTAATGATGATAAACGAGTGATTGTGCACAAGAGAGTCTGCCCGATAGCTGTCAAATTGCAGAGCAGTTTTGGGGAGAGAATTCTTTCTTGTGAATGGTCTGACTATCGCTCTTTTTCTTTTCCGGCAACAATTGATATCAAAGGTATTGACGGGCTTGGTATTTTAAACCAAATAACGAGGACTATATCGGAAGATTTTGCTGTCAATATCAGAAAGTTAAATATTGAATCGAAAGATGGTTTTTTTGAAGGTAGAATCGAACTTTATGTTCATGATATTAACGATATTACACAATTATCTTCCAAAATCCAGAAAATAAAAGGAGTTAAATATGTTGGAAGAGTCATTTGACTCTCCCAACATTTTCTTCTTAATTCAACTCATCTAAAACAAGAGTTGCTTCTGCTTCATAAAAAGTATTATCAATTGTCCAATCATTATTGGTAAAATTTACTATTTGTGAGGAATATTCAGTAGATAAAAATTCTTCTTCACAATTTTCAAAAGATTTAGATCCTTTATCTAATAAGATTAATAATTCTCGATCCCTTTGTCTTTTTGTGATGGAGAAACTATTTACAGAAAAAATAAATGCAAATAACAACAATAAGCTCACCATTTTTTTACTCATAATTTTAATTTTTAGAATTGTTTGGAATTATTTCCAAAACAAAATTAAAGAAAGGGTTCAATACTTTAGTGTAACTCGCAAAAATAAATT
>JAVBLQ010000129.1:0-4533 GCA_031553435.1 Bacteroidales bacterium
TAAGAGAACTTCTTCATGTCCTGTTTTTTGTGCTGGAATTAATAATAAATCCCGGCAATGGTTCGACTAAAAATCTTGCCGTGAAAAAATATGAGAGTTAATGAAAATAGCTCGCCGATTTATTCAGTAGACCCTAAATAAAACTATATTTCCATAATTCTCTTTACCATGATATAATCATTTCTCAGAAATCCCTACCCGATGTCAAATACTACAACTTGCACAACCATTCCGAGGAAAACGAGTAAATAAGCTATTTTTTCTGTATGTAGTTTTTTAAAGATGATTTTATTACTTTTGCAAATCAATAATTTTATGATATGGCAAAAAAATATGGACAAACATGGTGGGGCCAACAATGGCTCAATTCTCTTTCGAATATAGATTATAGCAACCGTTTGCCCCGAGGTAGCGCATACGCCAACAAAGGTGCGGTAACCAGTATTTCTATCAATGAAAATCAGATTGTTGCCAAGGTTAAAGGTTCTCGTCCTAAACCATATGACGTAACAATTATCATCCCTCCGTTTTTTGAGCCGGAAATTAAAAAACTGATTGCCGAACTGGCCAAGAAACCGGCAATCATATCCAAATTACTTAATCGGGAACTTGACCCTGAAATTTTGAAGATTGCCGAACAACAGGGATTAAAAGTATTTCCCCGGCAATGGACGGATTTTAAAATGCAATGTTCCTGTCCTGATTGGGCGGTCCCCTGTAAACATTTAGCGGCAGTTATCTATAAAATCAGTGCGGAAATCGACAATGATCCGTTTCTTGTTTTCAGTTTGCATCGGGTTGATTTAATTGAAGAATTGAAAAGGGAAAATATTTTTATTCAAAAGGAAAATTTGAAAATCCCGTCTATTCATGATGTCCTATTGCCTTCTGAAGAAAAAGTTTTAAAAGATATAAAGCAGAATAAGTCAGCCGGAAGCGATTTAAATTTCCGGGATTTGAATTTTGCCAATCTGTCTCCTATTCAGGAATCATTGATTCAATTGCTTGAAGATAAACCTGTTTTTTATCAGCAGTCTGGAAATTTCCGGGATAAATATGCTGTTGGCATTCGGAAAGCAGTACGTAATATGCAACGTTTGATGACCGGAAAAGCCGTTTTGGAAGATTTCTTCTCAATTAAATCATCGGAACCGGTTAATCATCATACAGATATGATGCTTTCCATTGATAAACAGAATGAAGTAACAATTGAAACTTCTGAGAAAATATCTTTTTCTCCTTCGGAAATAGTAAAGAATTTATGGGAAATTCCGGTTTCTCATGCTAATGACTACCAAGTATCAGTAGCCACGCTCCGGTATGCTCTATTATTTTCCTGCAATCTGATAGCTACAGGTTCTGTTGTACCCCAAATTATTCAATTGGATAACCGAAAATTTGCTATTCGCTGGTTACCGGCAATGTTGAGTAAAGAGGTACGACAATTAGTCGAAAAATTCGAATCGTTCATGCCCGGAGATTTGCTTTTCTTTCGGGGGAAAAACAAAACAGCTATCGGGGAAGGACAGGCAACCCATCTGCTTTCTATATTCCTGAACAAATGGATGTCGCATTTAACGGAAACACCGCAAGATGATATTTATTTGAATTTGTTTTTCAATAATCAAGCCTATTTGTTTGATAAACCCGGAGAAAGTGCATTGCCTGGTGGAATTGGCCAGTGGCTTCAACGTTATTACCTTACGCAGGGGAAATATAAATCATCCATTGTGGTCGAAGAATTGTTGATGAACGAATTTCAATTAAGCCTCACTGTGAAGGAAAATGATAAACCATTATCAAAACCGGTTTATCTGAAAGATGTTTTGAATTTGAAGAAATATGACCAGGAAAGATTTGAAATCTTACAATCTGTAGCAAATTTATCTTCTTTTGTGCCGGGATTGGATGAATATATCAACAGTAAAGGAGAAAAAGAAATTATACTGGAAGCAAGGGATTTTGCTCCGTTCCTGATGCAAGTAATTCCAGCGATTCAATTGCTTGATATTGATATTTTATTACCGAAATCGTTACAACAAATTCTTCGTCCGAAACCCAGTATCAGGGTTAAGCAGAAGGCTAAAGATAGCAAAGGATTTTTGCGTCTGGAAAAATTACTGGATTTTGATTGGCAGGTTTCGATTGGCGATACTTTAATGGATGAAGAAGAATTCCGGAAGTTGTTGAAACAGTCGGAAGGCTTGATTCGATTCAAGACAAATTATATTTACGTTAATCCCGAAGAACTACAAAAACTTTACAAACATTTTTCTTCAACCAAAACATTGTCTTCATTTGAGATGCTTCGCGCGGTACTCAGTGGAGAATATCAAGGCGCTAAAATCGCATTAACGAATGAAGTGAAAGAATTAATCCGGCAATTAACAGAACAAGATATTGTCGCTTTACCTCAGGGATTGAATGCCTCGTTGCGCCCTTATCAGCATCGCGGTTTTTCGTGGATGTACCGCAATTCTCAAATTGGCTTCGGGAGTATTATTGCCGATGATATGGGATTGGGGAAAACATTACAGGTAATTGCAACGATACTGAAATACAAGGAAGAAGGATTCTTGCAAAAAGAAAAAGCGCTGGTAGTTGCTCCGACAGGTTTAATTACGAACTGGCAGGCGGAAATTGAGAAATTCGCGCCTTCACTCCGGTGCAATATTTATCATGGAGCTACCCGCCAGTTAGAAGACAAAACGGATTTCGATATTTTGTTAACTACATACGGGATGGTGCGTTCGGATGCCGATAAACTCAAAAAAATGAAATGGCAGGTAGTGGTAACTGATGAAGCGCAAAATATTAAAAATTATGATACAGCTCAGAGTAAGGCTGTTAAAAGTATTCCTGCCAATACCTTTATTGCGATGAGCGGTACGCCTGTAGAAAATCGGTTGAGCGAACTTTGGAGTATCGTGGATTTTTCCAATCGCGGATTTCTCGGTAATATCAAAGATTTCAAAGACGATTTTGCAGTTCCGATTCAGAACCAAAACGATTTAAAAGTCGCAGAAAAATTAAAGAAAATTACCGCTCCGTTCCTGATGCGTCGCTTGAAATCCGATAAAACTATTATCAATGACCTTCCCGATAAGATTGAGATGGATGCATATAGTCAGTTGACTAAAGAGCAGGCAGGATTGTATGAAAAGACATTGGAAAAAGCCATGCAGGCTATCGAAGGCATTGAAGGCAATGACCATAAAGCATTGTTTGTGCGTCAGGGATTGGTATTGCAGATGATGTTGGCATTAAAACAAATTTGCAATCACCCGACTCAATTTCTGAAAAACAATGTGTTGGATGCTTCTCTTTCCGGAAAAATGGAATTACTTTTTGAACGTTTGGAAAATATTGTTGAGAATAATGAAAAAGTACTGATTTTTACTCAGTTTACTGAAATGGGAGGGTTACTTAAACATTTTATTGCAGAACGTTTTGGCGAAACTCCTTTATATTATCACGGTGGATGTAGTATTAAGCAGCGCAAAGAAATGGTCGATGCTTTTCAAACCAATCGAGCAGATAAAATTTTTATTCTTTCGCTGAAAGCAGCGGGAACCGGTTTGAATCTTACAGCTGCTAACCATGTTATCCATTACGACTTATGGTGGAATCCCGCAGTAGAAGCTCAGGCCACTGACCGTGCTTACCGCATCGGACAAACGAAAAATGTAGTAGTACATCGTTTCATCACTAAATCGACTTTTGAAGAACGTATCAACGAAATGATACAAAGTAAAAAAGCCTTGGCAGACCTGACAGTGTCGACTGGTGAAAACTGGATTGGAAATTTGAGCAATAAGGAATTGAAAGATTTGTTTGAATTGAAATAATATCAAAATAAGGATGCTATGATTGAAGATATAGATAATCAATTGAATAATCCTGTTTATACAGATGTTCAGATAGCTGAAATAGTGGATGCTATCGATTCTGGATGTCATGAGTGTTATGTAAATCCGGAAACTTATGAATTTGAAATTATCTTCAATGAGGAGACGTTATCTAATTATGGAATTTCATGGAACGAAGATGAGGAAGATGATGAAACTGAGGATATTGATTCTCTTCCTTCCTGGCAGAAAGAAATGTATCTTGATGTAAAAGCACAAATGAAACGAATCAATTCATGGAAAAGTTTTATTCGGATTGAAAAGCCTGAATCATTCGAATCATTTAAATTTATGGAACATTTTGTTGACAGTGTTCTTCCGGAAGGTAGATTGAAAGAGCAGTTTTGGCAGATTTTGAATCGTCGTCATCCGTTTCGGGAATTCAATCATCTGATACATAATTGCCAATATAGAGAAGATTGGTTTCAATTCAAACAAAAAGAATTAGAGGAATATGTTCGACGGCAATTGAAATAAAACCCTCGAGACTGTAAAATAAACTGTGTCAGTATGAGATAATAAAATAATTATTACTTTTACGAACACAGTTTATTTATGGAAGAATTTGATTACAAGGCATTTCAAGCCAAAGTATTAGAACAGATTAAGTCCGGCAAGCCATTGC
>JAVBLQ010000044.1:0-7947 GCA_031553435.1 Bacteroidales bacterium
TAGGATATTTTGCGTAAGATTTTAACGATAATAGCGGGCTATTTGAGTTAAAAGATTATGCAAAATAGACAAAAAAGAGGACTGATTAATAACGAAAATAACAATAATAAAATATTTGTATAAAATTTAAACAGGCTCTAACTCATTTGGAATAAGTATAATGCCCTATAATCTTAAATGAGAACAGACAATCTTCCATCACCTGGCCGGCGCCGATGTTGTGAACAATCTGATAACGTTTATTGTCTCTCGATTTTTTATTGACCACAATACCGATGTGGGTCATGCCATTGTCCAGTCTCCAGGCAACAATATCTCCGGGAACATAATCGTTGGGATCTGTGCTCGTGACCTTCATTTTGCCTTTCCGGCTGAAGAAAGTCATCAGATTAGGTACCCGTCGATGATCGATATTCGTATCCGTTTTCTTTAGTCCCCATGTTTTGGGATATTTATCAAAATTTTTTACCATATCTTCATGGACTTCTTTTTGTAGATCGATGTCCAGTTTACGGTATGCCCGGATAACCACATCTGTGCAGACACCTTTGTCTGCGGGGACATCTCCATTGGGATAAGGTATCTTATAGTATGTGGGATCATACCGGACTTTATCTTTTGTGAGGGCAATAGCTGCGTTCGAGAGTCTGGATGCAAAATCGTCCTTACTTTGCGCTTTGATTGAACTTAAAGTAAGGAGGAGCAGACATATAACCAACCAATGTTTTTTCATATACTTAATCACTCAATCATCAACTTTTGCCGTATAGTTTTATCAAGATTATAAACATCATCGGCAAAATAAGTTTGTTTGTCTGACAAAGCATAAAAAGTAAAGTACTCGATATAAAGCGGAATACCTTTTTTCAGGTTGATGATATTGTCCACTCTTTTGAGTTGCTTTTCACTGAGCAGTTGTTTCCCTTCTTTTGATATCGGAGAGCGATCTACACTATAAAGTATTCTGTCAAAATACAAAGAATCTTTCTCTTCCAGGCAGAAAAAAGCTAAATCCATTGGTTTCTGTACGCGCACGCATCCATGACTGACGGCTCTGTTTTTGTACGTGAATGCACGTTGGCTGGGCGTATCATGCAGATATACGGCAAAAGGATTGTTGAACAAAAATTTAATCCTTCCCAAAGAATTACCACTACCAGGATCCTGCCGGATGGCATACGAGAAATTCTTCGGATTCACTTCATCCCAGTTGATAGAACTGGCATCTACCACTTCACCGTTTCGTTTCAGTAATTTCATCCTGTTTCTTTGCAGGTAATTCGGATCTTTTTTGATGTGCCAGTAGGTTTCTTTTTGAATGATACTGCTGGGGATACTCCAGGTCGGATTGAGATTGATAGTTGTAATACTGGATTCAAGAAATGGCGTTTGATTGTTAGGCGAACCTCCTACACAAACATTCATAACCGTCGCATTTCTATTGGGTTCTATGCCTTCCAGATAAAATCCGGCAACATTAACCTTGAGACATTTTTCGGGATATGGATTGACTTTTTTCCACCTTAAACGTTCCAGGTTGGTTTGTATTGTTTTCTTATAATATGAAATCGGACGATTCAAAGCGTCGATAGTCACTTTACCTACCTCTTCTTCTACCGGATACGAATTTTTCTTGCGGAATTGATTGATAGCTTCCATCAGTTCGGGAGTCAGGCTGCTATAGATGCTGTCGGCTTTGTCGGTTACCGGAACTTCTCCTGTCAACATCAAACGTTTGGCTATAAGAGGGATATTAGGATTTTCTTCGTTTATTGTGTAAGTTGCCTTTCCTGTTTTGGCTTGGATCAGTGCAAATGAATCTTTTGCAAAAGAATTGTAATATTTCAATTCTTCCCGGAATTGCGAGTAAACCGGATCTTTAGGTTCTGCTTCGGCAATAATGGAAGACCAATTTTTCAGATTTTCAGCGAGGTATTGGTAATGAGCGGAATCCGGTTGCTGATAAGCCAGGAAATAATTACTCTTAAAAACTTTTTTGGGATCTACGAATCCGTATTTCAATCCTGTGGAATAATCGACTACGGCTTTTGTTGCCAGATATTCCAGCTTTGTCAGGAGAGAATAAAGTTTAGCCGGTTCATTTGCATATTTTCCGATTTTAATTGTATCGAAGAGAGATAACATTTCGTTATACCTGAAATAATCGGGGTTCAATCCGTGAGTTTCGGAATTTTTGATTTGTGCAAGCAAACTGTCGATTTGTGCAGATTCAATCATGTCTTTTTTTATCCAGAGAGGATTGTAGTTTTCTTCCCGGTAGAATCGACCTACAAAAGTAGAGTCAGTTAAAACTTTTGACAAAGAATCCGTGATGATTTTTTCTTCAAAATCAGGATAGATTTGTTGCAATGCTGTTTTTTGAAAAAAGGGTAAAACACCGATAGTTTCTTTCTGTTTATTGTCTTTGCAGGAAAGACAGAAGAAAGAAACTGAAATTAAAAAGAAAATAAAGTACTTCATTGGTTATAGTTGGGTCTAATTCAGTTTCATATCGCCATTGAAGGTGATAGCATCCCTTTGATATGAGTTTACGAAAATAGAACTGCTTCCATTCTTAAAAATATCTATGATAAACTCATAATTATAGTCGGGAACATTAACCTTAAACTTAACATCCCAACCATCACCTTTCTTTTTGGGTGTGATCTGATAGTTTTCCATTGGTGCTGCAAATTTTATGCCACCCTCTCCACCTCCGTAAGGCGCTGATTGTGCAACACCAAAGTAAGGCAGGTAAGCAATTGTAGAATCATTTTTTATTTTCAAATCATACCCGTAGGATAAACTAATTGATCTTCCCCGCATGGGAAGCGCTTGATCTACTTCGATTACATAATTTCTTGCCTGAACTTTATCACTCACTTCCTGTTCTTTCATCAGTTGGTGTTGCGACGGATTTTTTGATGTGCTACAGGCTGTTAACAGACAAATAATCAAAAATAAATAGGTTTTCATATTGTTATATTTAGTTCTTTATATTATAACAATTTCCGGGGGTCAAAGATAACATATTAAAGGATAAAAAACAAAAATTAACAAATTAATCTATTTTCATTCTGATTCTCCATTCTTGCGGATATAAATTATTGGCCCTATTTCCTATGTTTTTTATAAATCCAAGCGGATGTCCTGAATATTTGATTTGCATATATCCTCTTTCATATGAAGATGGAATCTTATTAAATGATTCTTTTTTCAGGAATTGCAAGGCTTGTTCTTTATCGACTTCATATGAAGGAAATGCTTCCTGATTAAAAGCTGTTGACATGCAGAGTGAGTGATTAGGGATCATGTCTTTTCCTTTCATTTCTCCGATATGAGTTCCTGCAATAATAATTCTCAGGTTTTCTTGTAACAAAGCGAGAGTTTCCTGATGTTCTTTTGGGAAAAAGATGATATCCTGATTCTTCAGTTCTACATGATAATTATCCGGATGAAGAATCCAGTTGTAAATATCTTTAGGAATTTCAATTTTTGAAGATTTATTTTTCTGCACTTTTTTCTTCCTATTGGAATTGATAAATTCATCCTCGTTTTTTTGTAAAGCTGCGATAAAAAACCCTTCTCCTTTGGTACGATGGGGAAAGAAACGATGGACGGGAATATTTTCTTTTTGACTTCCTGTAATTTGCCACTCCGGTTTTATCGGAATTTCTAAGGGTTTGGCGTTGAACTGATCGATGAAGAAAAGTATATTTTCTTCATTTTCTTTCAGGTTATATGTGCAAGTGCTGTAAATCAATATTCCCCCAGGTTTTAGCGCCGGCCAGATGTCGGAAATTATCCTGTGTTGACGTTCGGCGCACAAGGCGATATTGGTTGGCGACCATTCGTCGATAGCTCTTTCGTCTTTACGGAACATTCCCTCGCCCGAGCAAGGCACATCGGCCAATATAAGATCAAAAAGATGTTGGTGTTTACCTATTTCGGAAGGATCATTATTGGTGATGGTGGTTGAAGGATTTCCCCATTTGATGAGGTTTTCGGCCAGTATATTAGCTCTGCTGCGGATTACTTCGTTGGATACCAGTAAACTGCCTTCCGGCAATAGTGAAGATAGATGAGTTGATTTTCCTCCGGGAGCAGCACATAAATCAAGACAGCAAACCGGAGATTTTATCTCGTTTGTAATGATTTGTTCCAGAAACATGGATGAAGCTTCCTGTACATAATAACATCCCGCATGAAACAAAGGATCTAACGTAAAAACAGGCCGCTTGGGAAGATAAAAACCTTGGGTTGTCCAGGGAATAGCTTCTGGTTCCGGCATTTTTATCTTTTTAGATGGATTCAGACGAAGGCTTACAGGGCTTTCTTTTGTCAGTGCCTGGAAAAAAGCCTCGGATTCGTCTTTCAACATTTCCTGCATGTAATTTGTGAATGTTTCCGGAAGTTTCATTAATTTGCGTTTAAAATATTCACATTGAAATCGACATGAACATTTTTGGGTGCAAAGGTGCACGGTGCAGGGTGCACGGTCGGTTTATTAGACGCAGTGCATTATCAGGCGTAAGCAATTCGTGCACCGTGCACCGCGTACCCAAAAACATTCAATCAGGTTACATTTTAAAAACTTAAACAGTTTCTTAATTTATCCTGCAAAAGTAGTATTTTTGTGCAAAATAATGCAAGTTCAAATGATGATACAACCATCTCTTTATCTTATTCCGGTTACTTTGGGCGAGAGTCCTGTGGATAAAGTTCTTCCTTCCTATAATCGTGAAATTATTCTTCAGATAAAATATTTTATAGTGGAAAATGAAAGAAGCGCCCGTCGTTTTTTGAAAAAGACCGATTCTTCCATTGATATCGATTCTCTTACGTTTTTCGTATTGAATAAGCATACTTCTTCGGAACGTATAAGTGAATTTTTGCGTCCGATTGCAGAGGGACATTCCATTGGTATTTTGTCGGAAGCCGGTTGTCCGGCTATTGCTGATCCCGGGGCGGATATTGTACGGATTGCCCAGCAAAAGAATTATCAGGTGGTATCTTTGGTGGGACCTTCTTCCATATTATTATCATTAATGGCTTCGGGATTTAATGGGCAGAATTTTGCATTTCACGGATATTTACCCATAGACTCAAACCAACGGGCGGAGATGATTAAATCGATCGAACAGAGGATATATTCCGGAAACCAGACCCAGATATTTATCGAAACTCCTTATCGTAACAATAAATTAACGGAAGACATTATCAAAATATGTAAGCCGTCCACTAAATTGTGCATTGGTGCAAATTTGACTTGTGAAGGAGAATTTGTAAAAACGAGAGGAGTAAGGGAATGGAAAAATCAGGTTCCGGATTTATCTAAAATACCATGTATTTTTCTTCTTTATAAATGAGAGAAGTGTCATTTCATCACTTCTTTATTTTCTTTATTGTTTTTACTTTCATACTTCTCAGCCATCAGGATTGTATTTTTAAGGATCTCAAATTCTTTGATGAAACATTCCGAAAATATTCCTTTATCCAGATTTTCTTCAATTTGTTTTTCCGTCCACATTTTCCCTCCTTTGAGATTGAGTTTATTTATTGTTTCTTCATCCCTGACGGAAACAGTATAAAGGTATATCAACCTGTTTGTTTGTTCATTTTGAAATAAATATTTGAAAATAAACCTGACGGGAATATCTCTTGCTCCTGTTTTTTTGTAAATCTCATTGCTTACTGCCTCATTCAGATTGTGTTGGAAAAGGGAATATTTTTCGAAAGGGTAATCATATTTTCCTGGATCGAGTATGTAATTCTGCGGACGTTCTACCAAATATATTAATCCTTTGTATACCAATGCAATTCTGACTACAGGATGCATGAATTTGTTTTTGGAAGTCAGACTGACCGACCGGGCTACTTTACCGATTACTTTGCCTGTTTCGTTGACAACCGGAAGCCATTCTTCCCGGCTCAATTCTTTTTTTATCAGGATCAACCGGGCATATTCATAGAGGATAATCATCACGATACAAATTGGGAACATTAAATCGTACATGAATTTATCCAGATTTTTTGAATGATATTCGGCCGGAAAAAGCAAATACAAAAATGTGATGAAAAGATGAACATTAATCACCATTTGACAAATCTTGCTGATGTAGAAAAGTTCATTTAACCTTACTGCTGTAATTTGTTTGTCTTTCGCTTTTTCTACATAATGTTTCTTTATTCTTGTCTTGTTGAGATTGAATACGACGAAGCAGAGAAATAATGTGATCTCACAAAATAATGTAGAATAAGTTATATAAATGGCTTTAAACGGTAAAAAAGAATCGATTAGATATATCAATAGCCCGATGGCGCTGATTTGCAGTATATAAATGCCTACCCCACCTTTATTTAAACAATTGAAAATGAAAAATAGAAATACATAAACGATGCCACCCCATACTAAAGCCTCAGAATAAGACATGAATAAATTGGCTATAGCAAACGTTAGCAACGGAAGTAGTCCTAATGTCGGATTGAATAATATATTGAGATTAAATTTCATAGTAATCATCTTTGATTTCATCCTTATAACGATTGAAACAGGGCATTTGTTTATGGATTTATTAATTTGGAAGAGTAGTATGAGGATCTGACTAAAGGAGCGCTCTCTACATGTATAAATCCGGTTTCTAAAGCATATATTTTATAATGATCAAAAGTAGAAGGTTCGACATACTCGTGAACAGGGATATTTTTTCTTGAAGGTTGAAGATATTGTCCGATAGATAAATATTTGCATCCTGCATCATGGAGATCTTTTATTGTTTCGTGAACTTCATCTTGTGTCTCTCCCAAACCAACCATCAGACCTGATTTTGCCGGAATGTCGGATTTTCCTATTTGTTTTAAGACGGCGAGCGTTGTTTCGTATTTTGCCGTACTTCTTACAAGGGGAGTTAATCTTTTGACTGTTTCGATGTTGTGGGAAATAATATCCGGTTTAGCCTGGATGATGCGTTCTATTAGAGATTGTTTACCTTGAAAATCAGGGATTAATACTTCAATAGTAATACCCGGATTTTTTTCTTTGACTTGCCGGATGGTTTCAACCCAGTGAAAAGCGCCTAAGTCCGGTAGATCATCCCGGTCAACGGAAGTAATTACTGCGTGCGTGAGCTTCATCAAGCGGATAGATTCAGCAACATTAGCAGATTCTTCGGGATTAATAGGAGCAGGCTTTCCTGTTTTTGTATTACAAAATTTGCATGACCGGGTACAAATATCGCCTCCGATCATAAAAGTTGCTGTTCCTCTTTCCCAACATTCTCCTTTATTAGGACATTTTCCACTTTGACAAATAGTGTGAAGACAGTGGTCTTCTAGTATTTTTTTTGTTGCTGAAAATTGGTCGTTACTTCCTAGTTTTATTTTTAACCAATCCGGTTTTTTTATTTTCCTTTTGTCCACGTATGTTTTATGCAGTTTGAAATTCTAAGCTAAGCAAAATAAGGTGTGAAAATTTATTTCTAAAACATTTATATATAGAAATATATATATAATCAGATTTTTTTTATGTAAAAAAAGTTTTTTTATTGAAATAATTCGATGCAAATTTAAGACTAAAATTGATGCAAAAATAATTTTGTAGTAAAAACTTTATCGTTTGGTAAATTTTTTTCACTTTTCACATTCATAAAACCTTTCCTCCTTTCATAACGTTTTAACCTTTATTAATTACAGTGAAAGGGGAAGGTCGCTTCGCTCCTTTGTGAACTCGCTATGCTCGTGGTGAAGAGGTGAAGAAGTGAAGAAATGACGTTTGTTACATTGTCACCCCTTCACCACGAGCGTAGCGAATTCACAAGCATCGCTTCACCTTTCACAAAAAAACAAAGTTATGAATTCAACCAGTATCCGTCTCAAGTTCCGTCCTTCGTCCGTCCCTGAGCGCGAGGGTTCGCTCTTTTTCCAGTTTATCCACAATTGTGAAGTCAA